>NZ_JAMKBZ010000005.1:0-243920 GCF_053772255.1 Rhodopseudomonas parapalustris
GGCGTCTCCGCATCACCGAGCGTCTGCGATTCGCGGAGGCGCCCCCTCACCCCAGCCCTCTCCCCGCAAGCGGGAAGAGGGAGACGTCGCGGCCGCGCCGCGTTCGAACGCGACCCTCTGGTTGGCGATCGGTCGGGCGCGTCGATGACAGACGTTTCGTCGACACTTTCGGAGGCCTCGCCGCGCCGCACCAGGCGCCGCCCCGCCGTGCTGCCGATCATCGAGATCGCGATGCTGGCGATCTTCCTGCTGCTGCCGCTGGTGCTGCAGGATTATCTCACCGTGTTCATGACGCGGGTGCTGATCCTGTGCCTGTTTGCGCTGTCGTTCGATCTAGTGTGGGGCTACGCCGGCATCATGAGCTTCGGTCAAGCCGTGTTCTTCGGCGGCGCCGGTTATGGAGTGGCGCTGCTCGGCCGCGACCTCGGCATCTCGTCGATGCTGTTGGTGGTGCCGGCCGGCGTGCTGATCGGCTTCGCGCTGGCGCTGCTGATCGGCGGCTTCCTGCTGCTCGGCCGCAATCCGTCGAGTGTGATCTTCGTCTCGCTCGGCACCTTGACGGCGTCCTATGCGTTCGATCGGCTGGCCCGCGGCTGGTACTATCTCGGGGGCCAAAACGGCATCCCGTCGATCCCGCAGATGACGATCGGCAGTTATGAGCTTGGCGAGGGGCCAGTGTTCTATTATCTGGCGCTGGCGCTCCTGTTCGCGGTTTATCTCGGTTGCCGTGTTCTGGTGCGCTCGCAGTTCGGGCTGGCGCTGGCCGGGCTGCGTGAAAACGAACAGCGCATCGCCTTCTTCGGCTACAAGGTGCAGCATCTGAAGGCGATCGTGTTTTCGCTCGGCGGCGCGATCGCCGGGCTTGCCGGCAGCCTCTACGCGTTTCATGAGGGCTTCGTCTGGCCCAACATGCTCGGCGTGGTGATGTCGACCCAGGTCGTGTTGTACGTGCTGTTCGGCGGCTCGGGCACGCTGATCGGCGCCGTGATCGGCACGGTGGTGATCGAGATCGTGTCGTTCTGGCTGTCGAACTCCTACCAGGACATCTGGCCGATCATTCTCGGCGCGCTGATGCTGCTGGTGATCCTGTTTCGCCCCGCCGGGCTGATCAGCCTGATCGTTAGCCACAGTGAGCGGATCGGTAGCTTCGGCCGGCCGCCGAAGGGGAGCGACCATGGCTCTGCTTGAAGCGCGCGGCATGAAGAAAGTGTTCGGCAAGCTCACCGCGCTGAACGGCGCCGAACTGACCGTGCAGCCGAACGAATTTCACGGTCTGATCGGTCCGAACGGCTCGGGCAAGAGCACGATGATGAAGTGCATCGCGGGCGCCGAGGTGCCGACCGAAGGTCGCGTCGTCTTCGCCGGCGCGGACATCACGTCGGTTTCTCCGGCCGAGCGCGCCCGCGCCGGCATGAGCCTGAAGTTTCAAATCACCTCGGTGCTGCCGGCGTTGACGCTGTACGATAACGTGCTGCTGGCGCTGCAAGGCCAGACGGCGCTGACCAAGCTGATGTTCTCGCGCACACGCGGGCTGTTGCACGACAAGGTGATGGCGATGCTCGAGCAGTTCCGGCTGGTCGATCGCGCCGGCGAGCACGCCTCCGCGCTGTCGCATGGTCAGCAGCAATGGCTGGAGATCGCGATGGCGCTGGCGCCGGAGCCGAAGCTGTTGCTGCTCGACGAGCCGACCGGCGGGATGAGTTTGGAGGAGCGCCGAGTCACCGGCGAGCTGCTGGCGCCGATCAAGTCGCGCTGCTCGCTGGTGATCGTCGAGCACGATCTCGATTTCATCCGCGACATCTGCGACCGCCTCACCGTGCTCGATCAGGGTGCGGTGCTCGACACTGGGACAGTCGAGCAGATCCAGGCGAGCCCGAAGGTCCAGGAGGTGTATCTGCGCCGTGCTTGAGGATCATTATCTCGACATTCGCGACCTCGATGCCGGATACGGCCGCAGTCAGGTGTTGTTCGGCGTGACGCTGTCCGCGCCGTGGCGCGGCGGCGTGGCCATTCTCGGCCGTAACGGCGCCGGCAAGACCACGCTAATGAAGGCGATCATGGGCGAGTTGCCGGCCAAGCGCGGCAGCGTGTCGCTGGATTCGCGCGACGTCACCAAGCTGCCCACCGAGCAGCGCGTCCGCGCCGGCTTCGGCTACGTGCCGCAGGATCATCCGGTGTTCGCGCGGCTGACGATCCGCGACAATCTCGCGGTGGGGGCGCTGACAAACAAGGATAGCCGTGCCGTCGACCGCGTGCTGGAGATGTTCCCCAAACTCGGCCAGCGCCTCGACCAGATCGCCGGAACGCTGTCCGGCGGCGAGCGCAAGATGCTGGCGATCGGCCGCGCGCTGCTGTCGGAGCCGAGCGTCCTGCTGCTCGACGAGCCGACCGAGGGGGTGTGGATCGGCGTGATCGAGGAGATCACCGACCGGCTGATCGTGCTGGCGAAAGACATTGCCGTGGTGATCGTCGAGCAGCATCTCGACCTGGCGCTGCGCGTCGCCGATCGCGCCTTCGTGCTCGACCGCGGCCGAGTCGCACTCACCGGCACCGCCGACGAAGTCCGCAACGACCCGCGGCTGCTGCAATATCTGGCGCCGTAGCGGCGACGGACTGCCTCTCTCCGTCATTGCGAGCGAAGCGAAGCAATCCAGACATTGTGCACTCAGCTGGATTGCTTCGTCGCTTGCGCTCCTCGCAATGACGGAAGGGTTTAAAGGCTAGTTCGATGAGGCAAACGGAAGGCCCACAAAATTTCCGATCAGCCGCAGCACCTCGTCGGGGCGGTCGTGTTGCAGCCAATGGCCGGCCTCACTGACGATTTCGGAACGAGCGTTCTTGAAATTGCGCGAGGCTTCTGCGGCCCGAGCCGGATCGATGAAGCTCTCGCCGGCAAACAGCAGCAGGGTCGGGCAGGCGATCCGTGCCCACAGTTCGGCGTATTCGGACGGCGCCAGCCGGTGCGGCGCCGTCACCCGCTGATACGGATCGAATTTCCACGAGTAGCTGCCATCGTCGTTGCGGCGAGCCCCATGGCCCGCGAGGTGCAGCGACAGGTCGTGACCGAGGCGCTTGTTGTGCGCCCGCATCTGTGCGGCGGCGTCGTCGATCATCGGGTAACGGCGCGGCTCCCGTCCCTCCAGCCTGTCGAGCTGGGCGAGCCATTTGATCATCCGCTCGTGCACCGGCGCCATCGTGGCGTCGGGGCGGACTGTGACGCCGTGGAGCACCACGAGCCGTTCGACACGGTCAGGGAATGTCCCGGCATAGAGCATCGCGATCATGCCGCCCATCGAATGGCCGATCACGGTCGCGGGCGGCGCATCGGCCAGCGCCGGCAGGCGCGTCAGGTCATAGACGTACTCCGGCAGCGCGTAGCTGCCGCCGCGCGCCCAATCGGAATCGCCATGGCCGCGCAGATCGGGCGCGATCACATGAAAGTGCGGTCGCAGCGCGCGGGCGAGATGATCCCAGCTTCGGCCGTGGTCTTTACCGCCGTGGATCAGCAACAGCGGCGGCGCGCCGGTATTACCCCAGTCCCAGTAGTGCAAGCGCAGGCCGTGGGACGGGAAGAAGCAGCTTTGTGGTTGTTGCATTGTGGTCTTTGAGCGTTTCCGCGGTTGCAATAGCCCGAGCCGATCACCGCTTCAATGGCTCTGCCGGACCGAAAGTCTGCGGCCGGTGCATCCCATCGGGCGCAACGGGGGCAGGCTGACAATCTATTGCAACAAGGGTATGGATGAGTCTTGCGACGATCGTAACGCCGACATCGCGGGTCGACGTCGCCGAGCTGGGTGCGCGTCGTCCGCGTCCTTCATCAACCGAGCGGAGACCCTTTGATGGTTGCGGCGAGCGGAGTCCGGAAGACCTCTCCGGCGCTGAAGCGTGTCGACACAAGCGAGCTCCGCGAAAACGCCGTGGTGGCGGCCGAGTTTCTGAAGACTCTGTCGAACGTGTCGCGGCTGATCATGCTGTGCCAGCTCGCCGAAGGCGAGAAGTCGGTCTCGGAGCTCACCGAATTGCTGGACGAGCGGCAGCCGACCGTCTCGCAGCAGCTCGCGCGGCTACGCAGCGAAAAGTTGGTATTGGCGCGCCGCGACGGCCAGCAGGTGTTCTATTCGCTCGCCAGCGAGGAAGTCCGCAGCCTGATCCTGGCGCTGCACGCCACCTTCTGTCGCAAGGATCGGGACAAGGACAAATCCTTGGCTTCGCGCCCGAGGACCACGGCCGCATCGCGCCGTCAGCGCCAAAGCGTCGAGGCCTGAGCGAGGTCGCGCCTCACCCTTCCTGTTTGCTGCCGAACAGGCGTTGGAACAGACCCGGCGGTTTGGGGCCCTGCACCGTCGGAAAGCCGGCCTTGCGCCACGCCAGAATGCCGCCGCCGAGCACGTAAGCCTCGCACACCCCGCTGGCCTTGGCTTCGATCTGGCCCGCATACATCCGCGTGCGTCCGCCGGAATGGCAAAAGAAGATCGCTTTGCGGTCCTGTGCGTCGGCCAGATCGCCGTGCTTGAAGCTGGTCAGCGGCAGCTCGATGGCGCCATCGATATGCTCGCGCGCGATCTCGTGACGTTCGCGCACGTCGACCAGCACCGCGCCGTCGTGCGCGACCATGCGGTGCGCTTCGATTGGCGAAATCGTCTTCACGCTCATGATTCACTCCGCTGCCTCTGGCGAAACCGGCCTCTTTCCCGGTGACAGAACGTCATCGGAACGTGGTGAGATAGTGTCGTTCGAATAGTCGTTTCAGCCAGTGGAACAGCTTCATCTTCGGTCCGACGAAGTTGAAGCGCTTGTTGCGAAACACCAGCATGCCGGAGTCCAGCGTATCGACGATACACACCAGTTCGGGCTTGAAACGAGTCCCGGGCTGCTGTCCCGCTTCGACCGCGGCGATATTGGCCGCCACCGCGATCGCCTGCAGATCGGCCTGGTGCGCCTGCTTCGGCATCCAGTCCGGGCCGGGAAACGAGCCGGCGTCGCCGGCGACCCAGACGTTGGGCAGTCCTTCGACCCGGCACAGTTCGTCGGCCTTGATCATGCCGCCGGGCGATAGCGGCAGTTCGGCGGCTTCCAGCCAGGCCGGGCCAGTCAGTCCTGGCATGAAAAGGATCAAGTCGGCATCGATCTCGCCGTCTTCGAGCACGACTTTGCGCTCTTCAAAGCGGAGAATCTTGCGGCCCAGCCGAGTGGCGATGCCGCGGCTTTTCATTTCCTGCAGCAGGCCGTCGACCGCGCGCTCGCCGAGCCGTGCGCCGGGCCGCGGCGCCGGGCTGAAGAACACGATCTCGAAGCCCGGCCGCTTTCCCTGCCGGCGCAGCAGCGTATCGATGATGAACAGGAATTCGAACATCGGCCCACCGCGCATCGCACCGGGTTCGTTCGGATTGGTGGCGAAGCCGACCGCGATGGTGCCGCCCTTCAGCGCATCGAGCCGGCGGCCGATCTCTTCACCGACCTTGATGCCTTCGCAGGGGATCATCGCGTGCTCGATCCCCGGCAGTTTGCGGATGAAGCGTCCGCCTGCGGCCACGATCAAATGATCATTGTGCAGGTCGCCGCGGTCGGTGACGACAGTGCGGCCGCCGTCTTTCAGGCCGGTGGCCGAGGCTTCGACGAAGTCGATCCGGTTTTTGCGCAGGAAATGATCGAGCGGCACCTTCAGCCGTTCGCCCTGGCGGATGCCGGCGGGAATCCAGATCGAACTCGGCAGGAAGTGCAATTCACGCCGCGGCGATATCATCGTGATCGTGGCGTCGACGTTGTGTTTGCGTAACTCGCGGGCGGCGGTGAGGCCGGCGAAGCCTGAGCCGATGATGGTGATGTTGCGCATCGTGGCGAATCCTCGTTGGCGCGCCCTCTGTCGCCTCCGAGCGATCCGTCGCACGGCGCCTGCCGGCGGTCTGTGACGATGTCACCGCCGCGGCGCGCCCGATCTGACATCAAGCGATCGGGCATTGCGCGGCAAGCGTGCTGCCGGCAAGCTGGCGCTGCGGCGCAGCCTTCTTCAGAGGAGAAACGGCGATCATGACGTCCGAACACTTCAACATGTGGGAGAGCCGCTTTTCCGGCGACGATTATGTGTTCGGCACCGCCCCGAATGCGTTTCTGGCATCGTGTAGGAACTTGCTGCCGAAGCGGGGACGGGCGCTGGCGATCGCCGATGGCGAAGGCCGCAACGGCGTGTTCCTGGCCGAATGCGGACTGTCGGTGCTGTCGGTGGATTTCTCGCCGAACGCACAGTCTAAGGCGCAGCGATTGGCCGCCGCGCGCGGCGTGACCATCGAAACGCAATGCGCCGACCTGTTGAGTTGGCAATGGCCGCGCGATGTCGACGTCATCGCCGGCATCTTCTTCCAGTTCGTCGAGCCGGAGCAGCGCCCGGCGGTGTTTCAGAACATCCGTGATGCGCTGAAGCCCGGTGGCCTGCTGCTGATCGAGGGTTACCGCCCGAAGCAGCTCGTCTACAAGACCGGCGGCCCGAGCCGCGTGGAGAACCTTTACACCCGCGAGCTGCTTGAGCAGGCGTTCGGCGATTTCGACGATCTCACTATTCGCGAGCACGACAGCGAGGTCGACGAGGGGGCCGGCCACGCCGGGATGTCGGCGCTGATCGATCTGATCGGCTGGAAGCCGAAGTAATCGGCGTTCAATCGTCCATCGCGCAGCCGTCGAAGGCGCGCGGGCCGCCGCTCTGCAGTCCGAGCCAGGAGTCGACGACCGCCTGATCGAAGCCGACCTCGCGTCGGTCGCCCGATTGCATCAGCGGGCGCCGGATCAACAGCGGATCGTCGATCATCAGTCCGAGTGCCGCGTCCTCGCTGAGCGCGGCGAAATCGATCGTGCCGGCTTTCACCTTGGGCGACGACTGGTTGAACCAAGCGACCAGCGGCTTATCGCCGAAGAACGGGCGCAGCGTCTCGCGCGTCCACGGCTCGGCCAGCAGGTTGCGAACCTCGAGTTGGTGACCGGAGGCGGCGAGCAGCGCCTTCTGCCGCGCATTGCCGACGCATCCGGGCTTTTCATAAAACACGACGTGGGCCATCAGGGTCGTTCCCTCAGCAAATCGTCTGCCATAGCCAATCCTCACCGCCCGGCCGGTTGCCGGATGCCGAGGCCGCGAGCCGCGGCGCAATGCCGGCCCACCAGGTTTCGACCGCGTCGCGGCTGCAAGTCAGCATCGCGCCCTCGTCGCCGATGAAGTCGCGCCAGGCGTCGACGCATTTCTCCGGCACCGCGGTAAGCAGCGGCAGGCCGGCGACGATCGCTTCGGCGAATTCGTTGCGCAGCCCTTTGCCGCTTGCTTCCTGTTTGGAGAATTTGTTGATCACCACCAGCGCGACCGTGGCCGCGACGGCTCGGGTCACCGCCTGCGCCGACTCGGCGAGGCCGCCGGCGTCGAGCTTGCAAGATCCCGCGCCGCTGCCGAGCGTCTGCGAGATGCCGATCGCCTTGCCGGTCATCAGGTCGATCAATTGCATGTCGATCTTCTTGCCGGCAGCATCTTTGATGTTTCGCTGCACGATGCCGCCGAGCCTGTCACCGGCCGCGAGCCGGGCGAACGCAAACTCCGCCAGCAGCGTGTCGACATCGTCCTCGCCGCGATAGATGATCGCCGCGACCCGCGGAGCCTCTGCGCTGCTGTGCGTCATCTGTCAGTCCTCCGGTTGATGGGGCGCTCGACTGATGAGCAAGCGCCGTGCCGCTGTCGGTTTTCTGCTCGTGATCGCTAGGCAATTGATAACACGTCGATTTTTCGTCGATCGACGGCGATGGCCTAGGTCGTAAACCTGACAGCGTTGTATAGTCATGGACATAACGATCCGAAGCGGAGATGTTGCGCCGGAAATGCCGCGCGTCAAATGAGCCGAACGACGATATCGGGGACCTGCCGTATGCCTGCCGCGACCACTGCCGAACTGGAGCGCCTGCTCGACGACGACGTGCCTTGCGGCGACCTCACCACCGAGGCGCTGGGCATCGGCGCCGCGCCCGCCATGATGCAGTTCGCGGTCCGTGATCCAATGGTGCTGGCGCTGGCCGAAGACGCCGCTGAGATCATCCGGCTGTGCGGCGGCGAGGTCGAGCTGGCCGCCTCGTCCGGCAGCCAGCTCGCGCCGGGCGCGCCGATCTTGACCGCGCGTGGCAGCGCCTCGGGCCTGCTGCGGAGCTGGAAGGTGGCGCAGACGTTGATCGAAATCTGGTCCGGCGTCGCCACCGCCGCGCGCGACATCGTCGAAGCGGCGCGCGCAGTGTCGCCGACCATCGCGGTGGCCTGCACCCGCAAGAACACGCCGGGCACCAAGCGGTTCGCCGTCGCCGCCGTGAAAGCGGGCGGCGCGACCATGCACCGGCTAGGCCTGTCCGAGACCGTATTGGTCTTCGGCGAGCATCGTGGCTTCCTCGACGAGCCGCTGGCGGCGACGGTGGCTCGTCTCCGCGCCACGCTGCCGGAGAAGAAGCTGATCACCGAAGTGGCGTCGATCGACGCCGCACTCGCCGCGACCGAGGCCGGCTTCGACGTGCTGCAGCTCGAGAAATTCGCCCCCGCCGACGTCGCGGCACTGGCGCAGCAGCTCGCCCCGCGGCCGGCGCGCCCGGTGATTGCGGTCGCCGGCGGCGTCAACGCCGGCAACGCCGCAGCCTACGCAGAGGCCGGCGCGCAGGTGCTGGTGACCTCGGCGCCCTACACGGCAAAACCGCGCGACGTGCAGGTGCGGATCACGCGGGCAAAGTAATAATTGGCTGCAGGGGCGCGCCGTTCCACAAGCGGGGCGCGCTCCCTCTCCCGCTTGCGGGAGAGGGCTGGGGTGAGGGCCTCCCGGGCAGTGAGTTTGCCACTCGCGGAGAGGAGTGCCCTCACCCGCCGCGCTTCGCGCGTCGACCTCTCCCGCAAGCGGGAGAGGTTGCGCTGCCGCTGGGGCGAGGGTGTGCTAACTCCGCTCATGACGGTCCTTATTTACGCGACGCCTTGCTTTTTCGCTTCGTGAACTACGTCCCGCTGTAACTCGCCGCCCGGTCCGCGATTGTCTCGCGCAACACCGTTTTCTGGATCTTGCCGTTGGCGTTGCGGGGTAGGGGCTCAGAGCGGATGATGATGCTCTCCGGGACCTTGTAGTCCGACATTCTCGCTGCGCAGTAGGCAGCGACATCGCGCTCGTCCAGGCTGGCGCCTTCGCTCGTCACCACGATGGCGTTGACGCGTTCGCCGAGTACCGGGTCGGGCGTGCCGATGATCGCGGTCTCCAGCACGCCGTCGATGCCGCAGATCACGTTCTCGACTTCGGCCGAGAAGATCTTGAAGCCGCCGCGGTTGATCATGTCCTTCTTGCGATCGAACACCCGGACGAAGCCGTCCTGGTCGACCGAGCCGATATCGCCGCTGCGCCAATAGCCGTTCACGAATTCCTTGGCGTTGGCGTCGGGCCGCTGCCAATAGCGCGGCACCACCATCGGGCCGGCAATGAGGAGTTCGCCGGGCTCGCCGGGCGCGACCTCGTTGTCGTCGGCGTCGAGCACGCGAACGTGCGCGTAAGGAATCACCTGGCCGACGCTGTCCATGTGATCGCGCCAGTAAGCCTCCGGCATGATCGTGGTCGGCGAAGTCGTCTCGGTGGCGCCATAGGCGTTGCGGAGCTGCAGGTTCGGTAATCGCTTAGCCAGCATCTCGATGGTCGGCACCGGCATCGGCGCGCCGCCGAAGCAGCCGATCCGCCATGCCGACAGGTCGTGCTTGGCGAAGTCCGGATGCATCACCGCCAGCGTGTAGATCGCCGGCACCAGGATCGAATAGGTGATCCGCTCGCGCGCCGCGAGGGCGAGGAAGTCCGCAGTCTTGAACGCCTGCCGCATCAGCACCACGCAGCCGCCGGCCGCGATCGTCGCGTAGGACACGCCGACGAGGCCCGTCACATGCGACAGCGGCACCGCAACCAGCCCGCGATCTTGTTCGGTCAGTTCATGAGCGCGGGCGAACGCGTAGGATGAATGCAGGATGCTGAGATGTGTGAGTTCCGCGCCTTTCGGCTTGCCGGTCGTGCCCGAGGTGTAGAGGATCACCGCGGTGTCGTCTTCGTGCATCTCTACGCGGGGCGCGTTCGCCGGATCGCCACTGAGCAGATCGGCAAACGGCCGCGCGCCCTCGGCGGAGCCATGCGCGACGAAGCGGTGCGCGAGCTGCGGGACGTCGGCGGCTGTCGGGATCTCGTCGGCCAACTCGGCCTCGAACACGACCACCTTGGCGCCGCTGTTGTTCAGCAGGAAGTCCAGTTCGGCGCGGCGCTGCCGGATGCCGATCGGCACCACCAGCACGCCGAGCCGGTTGCAGGCCAGCGTGACAGCCAGAAACTCCCAGCAATTGCCGAGGAACAGCGCGACGCGATCACCTTTGCCGACACCGAGTCCGGTGAGCGAGGCTGCGATCGTGCGCGCCAGCATGCCCAGCTCCTGATAGCTGAGCGTGCGGTCGTCGACGATCGCCGGACGGTCGCCGAATCGCGCAACCAGATCGTCGAGCATCGCCGCCAGATTGGAGGGGCGCTCGGAAAAGCAAAGCATCGACCGGCCGTCGTAGTGATTTTCGCGGCGCAGCGCGCCGCCGATGCCGGACTCGGGCCAGAACGTCATGGGAGTTTCCTCGTTGATCATTGGACGCCGCGGTTGCCTCCGCGATCGTCCGGCGGCCATGGCAGCACCGATTCGATGTTATCGCGGTGATGCGGGGGACCGCCAGTAGGTACTTGGCTGCTCCGTCAGACGGAATTGATCAGAGGCGGTGACGCACTGACATGCCCACGTCGCCATTGCGGTCTAAGATGCTCCGTTACGACGGTGGAACCGCCGCTGACCGATGATCAGGGAACAAACGATGAGATTGTCCGACGTGGAATGTGAATGCGGTGCGATGTACCGCTGCGCTGAATCTGAAACGCTCGACGGTGAGCCCGGCAATCTGCACTGCGCCAATTGCGGCAGGATCGTCGAGGCGTGGCAGACCCGCAGCAAGCGGGTGTATCGCTGCGTACTGACGCCGGACCGCAGCTATCCGGTGGTGACGCCGCCGCCGGCGCCTTGAGCAGCTTTCGGCATCAGGCGCGAGAATGCTGAGGTGTCATGTTCCGTCGCAGCTCGCTTGGCGGCCGCTTGATCCTATATTGAGGAGGTTGAATTCCCGACGACGAAGGGCGGTAGATTGCGAACTCCGGTGCTGGCAGCAGGCGGAATCGTGTTGCGGCGCGGCAAAGACCCGCTGTTTGCGGTCGTGCGGATGCGTAAGCGCAACGATTGGGTGTTGCCCAAGGGCAAACTCGACCACGGCGAGACGCCGCGCGCGGCCGCCGAGCGTGAGGTGCTGGAAGAGACTGGCCACGTCGTTGCGGTGCACGAATTCATCGGCACGTTGGCCTACGATTCCGGCGGTCGCTTTAAGGCGGTGCACTTCTGGCGGATGGAAGCCGAGCCGGAGCAGACTCTGCCGCTGATGAAGGACATCCGTGCGGTCGACTGGCTGCCGCTCGACGAGGCGATCCTGCGGCTGTCGCGCAGCTACGAGCAAGCGTTCCTGAGTGAAGTCGGTGCCCTGGTGCTGGAAGCGGCCGGCCATTTCTCGTCCGAAACTCCCGCCGCGCCGCCTCCGCCGCGTTGTCCGACCAGTCCGCTGCCGACCGGCGATGAGATGGTCGCCGATCTTGCCGAGGCGCCGTCTTTGGCGCTGGAGCAGCCTTACGAGGCGCTCGAGCCGCAGCCGCAACTGTCGCTGCTGCAACGACTGCGTCGGTGGATGCGGGGCGAGCGCCGCTCCTGATCGCCCAAGTTGGAGCGTGTCCCGCTGTCGGGATTCTCCTGACATTTGATCCAAGTCAATCAGCCCCCTCTGCCGCCGCCTATCGTTCGCGAAATTTGGCCGCAGGGCCACATGCAGGAAACGTCATCAGGGGATGCCATGAGTGAGGCATTGGCAGCTGGCGCCGGACGCGCCAAGCGCGAGATTTTCGGGACGCCGATCTTCGGACCCGAAGCGGCGCAGAAGGGCTACGCTCTCAACAAGATGTGCTTCTCGTTCAACGACGCCGGCGCACGTGCCGCGTTCGTCGAGGACGAGGCTGCATACTGCGCACGCTACGGGCTCACCGCTGCGCAGACCGAAGCGATCCTCGAGCGCGATCTGCTCAAGCTGCTCGACGAGGGCGGCAACGCTTACTACCTCGCCAAATTCGCCGGCATCCTCGGCCTCAACATGCAGGACATCGGCGCGCTGCAGACCGGCATGACGGTCGAGCAGTTCAAGGCGAAGTTGCTGGCGGCGCGGGACAATTGAGCGGGGAGACCTGACATGGCGACGATCATCGGCGGCCTCGCCGCATCTCACGTCCCGGCGATTGGCGGGGCGATGGCCAAGGGCCTGCAGAAGGATCCGTACTGGGCGCCGTTCTTCGACGGCTTCGAGGCGCCGTGCCGCTGGCTGGAGGCGGCCAAGCCCGACGCGGCGGTGGTGATCTACAACGATCACGGCCTCAACTTCTTCCTCGACAAGATGCCGACTTTCGCGGTCGGCGCCGCGCCGGAGTATCGCAACGACGACGAAGGCTGGGGCATCCCGGTGATGGCGCCGTTCAAGGGCGACACCAAGCTGTCGTGGCACATCATCGAGACGCTGGTGGAATCCGAATTCGACCCCGTCACCTGCCAGGAGATGCTGGTCGATCACGCCTACAGCCTGCCGATGGAGCTGTTCCTGCGCGGCCGCGCCCACGACATTCCGACCGTTCCAGTGGTGGTCAACACCGTGCAGCATCCGCTGCCGTCGCTGCGGCGCTGCTTCAAACTCGGCCAGGCGATCGGCCGCGCCATCGAGAGCTATCCGGAAGATCTGAAAGTGGTGGTGATCGGCACCGGCGGCCTGTCGCATCAACTCGAAGGCCAGCGCGCCGGCTTCATCAACACCGCATTCGACAAACGCTGCATGGATGCGATGACGGGCGACATCGAGAGCCTGCTCGGCATCGACCCGCACGAACTGGTCGAACTCGCCGGCAGCCAAGGCGTCGAGGTGATGAACTGGGTCGCGATGCGCGGCGCGCTCACCGGCGACGTCCACGAACTGCACCGCAACTATCATTTGCCGATCTCCAACACTGCGTCGGGCATCATGCTGATCGAGAACCGGCCGCGGCTGGCGAAGGCGGCGTAGGGCCTTTGTGCGTCCGAGGCCTTAGTCCCTCATGGTGAGGAGCCGCGGCGAAGCCCGTAGGGCGAAGCCGGGGCGTCTCGAACCACGCGGCCGATGCGCTGCTACGCGTGTGCTCGGAGCCCATCCTTCGAGACGCCCCGGCTTCGCCGGGGCTCCTCAGGATGAGGTTGGTGCAGGTGGCGACTACAGTGCGAAGTGATGTTGGGCCGCGGCGCCGCTACACAAAAATCGTCAAGCCCGGCCATGACGGAGTGTGAGAGGAAGCGTCGGAGGCTCACTACTCAAGCCTGTAGCTCACCGCCTCGTCGTTCACGCCTCCTCACTCACCATCCGCCGATAATCTCGCGGATTATGTCCGGTCCGCCGTTTGAAGAAACGGCAGAAATACGCCGGGTCCTCGAAGCCGAGTTCGAACGAGAGCTTGGAGATCGGCGCCGCGATATACGTCAGCCGGCGGCAAGCCTCGCGGGTCAGACGCGCATGCACCACGTCGAGCGCGCTCTGGCCGGTCTCGGCTTTCGCCAGACGGTTCAGGCGTTCAGGCGTCATGCCGAGTTCGCCGGCATAGCGCGCGATCGGCCAGTGTTCGCAATGATGCGCCTCCACCAGCAGCAGGAAGCGGGTGAATTGATCACCGCTGCGCGCGGCATAGCGCGCCTGCCGCTCGCTCTGCTGCGCCAGCCGCCAGACGATGGCGCGGCCGAGCCATAGCGGCACCGGGGAATTGCCGGCATCCGGCGAGGCGAATTCGTCGGAAAGCTCGGCGAACAATCTGTCGATCCGCATCGTGGCGGCGCCGTCAGGCTCGAATTCCAGAATGCGGGCCGCGGCGAACAGATCGCGCAGCGCCTGGCCGGTCGCCGGCACGTCGCCTTCGATCATCGCGTGCGGGTTGAAGGTGAAAACCTGCCCTTCGGTGTGAGGCGAGAACTTGAAGCCATGGACGACGCCGGGCGGCACGATCACCGCGACCGGCCCCTCGCATTGCACGCGCTGCTCATCGAGCTCGACCGTCGCCGTTCCGGAGCCGATCCAGAGGATCTGGTGCAGGCTGCGGTGGGCGTGGACGTCGATCTCCCACTGATACAATCGGCTGCGCGATTGAATCGCTTCGACATGCAGCATGTCGACCGGCGCGGCGGGTGTCTCGCCGTACAGCGCGAAGATCGGAATTGCTGCTTTGCGGCGTGAACGGGCCATCGACCCAGCTAAGACCGAACGTCGGAAAAGTGCAAGTTTTTGTCAGCGCGGCGTCTCACGGGGAGAGGTGGTGGCAACTACACTCCGACGATTGCCGCAACTAACAGACCAACAACGAACCGGGCGGCCGCAACAAGAGAGGAAATCAGCTCATGTTCAGCTTCGATCCCTATTCGCCCGTCGTCGATGCCGACCCGTTCCCGCTCTACAAGACGCTGCGTGACGAACATCCGGTGTACTGGAGCGAGCCGGCGCAGATGTGGATTTTGTCGCGCTATCTCGACGTCGCCGGCGCCGGCAGCAACTGGCCGGTGTTCTCCTCGGCCAAGGGCAACCTGATGACCGAGCTGCCGAACCGCGCCGGCGCCACGCTCGGCACCACCGACCCACCGCGCCACGACCGGCTGCGCGGGCTGGTGCAGCACGCCTTCATGAAGCGCAATCTCGAAGCGCTCGCCGAACCGATGCGTGAAATCGCCCGCGATGCCGCCGAAGCGCTGCGCGGCCGAGATCAATTCGACTTCATCGGCGACTTTTCGTCCAAGTTCACCGTGCGGGTGCTGTTCGCGGCGCTCGGCCTGCCGATGGGCGACGAGCAGACCGTGCGCGACAAGGCGGTGCTGATGGTGCAGAGCGACCCGGTCACCCGCGCCAAGGGGCCGGAGCATCTCGCCGCTTACGCCTGGATGCAGGACTATGCGTCGAGCGTGATCGCGCAGCGCCGGGCCGAACCGAAGAACGATCTGATCTCGCATTTCAGCATGGCGGAGATCGACGGCGATAAGCTCGACGAACGCGAGGTGCTGCTCACCACCACCACGCTGATCATGGCCGGCATCGAATCGCTCGGCGGGTTCATGAGTATGCTGGCGCTGAATCTGGCCGATTTCGCCGACGCGCGCCGCGCCGTGGTGGCCGATCCGGCGCTGCTGCCGGATGCGGTCGAAGAATCGCTGCGCTACAACACGTCGGCGCAGCGTTTCAAACGCTGCCTGCAGAGCGACCTGACGCTGCACGGCGTCACCATGAAGGCCGGCGACTTCGTCTGCCTCGCCTATGGCTCGGCCAATCGCGACGAACGGCAATTCCCGAATCCGGACGTCTACGACATCACGCGCAAGCCCAAGGGCCATCTCGGTTTCGGCGGCGGCGTGCACGGCTGCCTCGGTTCGGCGATCGCCCGGATGGCGATCAGGATCGCGTTCGACGAATTCCACAAGGTGGTGCCGGACTACGCGCGCACCGAACAGCGGCTGAACTGGATGCCGTCGTCGACCTTCCGCAGTCCACTGCGGCTGGAGTTCGCGGTCGAGCAGGCGTCGGCGCGGTCGGCGGCGTAGCCGCCCCGGGAAGGTCCGATCGGAGCGGCCTTGGACTCAGGTCACGGCCGCTCTTTTCGGTTCGACGATTTCGAACATCCGCGGGAATTCGTCCATCAGCCCCATCAGTTCGGCGAGCTTCATCGGATTGCCGCTGACCTTGATCTTGCCGGCCATCACCGCCTCCGGGAAGGAAGTCTGCTTGGCGATCACCTCGTCGAGCAGGCTGCGCGGCAACGCGAAGCCGGCGTCGGCCGTGGCCGATTGGACGCCAGCCACATAGGTCAACGCGCTGTTCTCCAGCGTCAGCACCCAGTCTTCGCCGGTGTCGGTGAACTGCCAGTTCAGCACGATGGTCTTGCCCTCGGCCTTCGGTCCGTTGAGCCGGACGCCGAGCACATCCCAGATCTGCGAGGTCTTGAGCGCCGACAGCGTCTCGCGCGGCATCCCCGGCCGGGCCGGCATCTTCGGCATGCCGTGGCGCAGTTCCTGGGCGCCGAACAGATAGGCGTTGCGCCAGGTGGCACTCTCGGACTGGTAGCCGAGCTGCTCGAACGTGTCGGCGAGCAGATGCCGGCCTTCCTGGTTGTCCGGATCGGCGAAGACCAGATGGCTGAGCGCCTGCGCGATGAAGCGGAATTCGCCGCGGTCGAAATCGGCGCGGGCCTTCGCCAGCAGCGCGTCCGCGCCACCCATGTACTCGACGTACTTCTTGCCGGCGTCGACTGGCGGCAGCGGATCGAGATTCGCCGGGTTGGCGTCGTACCAGCCGAGATACTTCTGATAGATCGCCTTCACGTTGTGGCGGATGTGGCCGTAATAGCCGCGTGCGTGCCAGGCGCCATCGAGGCTCTTCGGCAGACGGATGGTTTCGGCGATCTCGGCGGCATTGAGGCCGTGGTTCATCAACCGCAGCGTCTGGTCGTGGGCGAATTTGTAGATGTCGCGCTGCTGGCGGATCATCAGGTCGATCCGTTCGGTGCCCCATACCGGCCAATGGTGCTGCCCGCAAATCACCTCGGCCTTGCCGCCCCACAGCTGCAGCGCCTCCCCGAGATAGCCCGACCACGCCAGAGCATCGCGCACGTCGGCGCCGCGGAACGGCAGCAGATTGTGGAAATTGTGGGTGCAATTTTCGGCGAGGTTGAGCAGCTTGTAGCGCGGAATGTAGAAGTGCATCTCCGCCGGCGCCTCGGAGTTCGGCGCCATCTGGAATTCAAAATCGACGCCGTCGATGCGGCGGGTGTCGCCGGTCGCCTTGATCAGGTCGGTCGGCCGCAGCAGCGCCGTGCTGCCGGCGGCCATCGTCTTGCCGAGGCCGCAATCGACATGGCCGCGCGGCCCCTTGGCGAGCAGCGGGCCGAACTGATACTGCGCGCGCCGCAGCATCGCCGGCCCGGCAATGATGTTCTCGGAGACGGCGTGCTCCATGAACAGGTCGGGAGCGATGATCGGCACCCTTCCGCTCGCGAGTGCGTCGTCGTCGAGCACGCCGCGGGCGCCGCCCCAATGGTCAGCATGGGTGTGGGTGAAGATCACCGCCACCACCGGCCTGTCGCCGCGGTGGCTGGCATAGAGCTGCATCGCAGCGCGGGCGCCCTCGATCGAGGTCAGGGTGTCGACCACGATCACGCCGCTGTCGCTCTCGATCAGCGTCATGTTGGCGATGTCGAAGCCGCGGACCTGGTACACGCCGGGCACGACCTCGAACAGCCCGTGCTGCATGTTGAGCCGGGACTGCCGCCACAGGCTCGGATCGACGCTCGGTGGCGCGGTTTCGTCGAACAGAAACCGATAGGGTTCGAGACTCCAAACCGTGCGGCCTTGGGCCGATTGGATCGCGGCGTGATCGATGCTGCCGAGGAAGCCGCGTGCGGCGTCGTCGAAGTCGCTGGTGTCGGAGAACGGCAGTTCGTTGAGGATCGCCTGATGGCGGGCGATCACCGGTGCGGAGGCGTCCTTTGGTACAAGCAGATCGTTCGCGACTCCAGCGGTCTCGCTCATCGTCCGTCTCCCCGGTCTTCGTCGTCTGTCCGCGACGGCGGCATCTCAACCGATACAGAAACGGATTGCAATCGCAGGTCCGCACCTTACGATTAGTTCATGAAACAACATGACGCCACCGAACCGGCGCGACAGGCGAGGGAGATATTCATGAAACTAATCGACGTTCCGATGAAGTCCGTGTGGCGGAAATTGACGCGGCACGCTTCGCCATTCAGGGCGTCGGCAGGCTCGGTCTGTTTGGCGGCCGGCCAATGAGCCTCGGCGTCGATCTGTTCTGGTCGTTTCGCAGCCCCTACAGCTATCTGTCATTGCCCAAGGCGGTGAAGCTGGTCGAGCGATACGATTTCGTCATCACGGCGCGACCGGTGTATCCGCTGGCGGTGCGCGATCCGACATTCTTCAAGCGCACCGATCCGCGGTTCGCGCGCTACGTCGTGCTCGACAGTTTTCGTGTGGCGCAGAAGGAGGGGATTCCGTTTCGCTTCCCGCGGCCCGATCCGATCGTGCAGAACATGCAGACGCTCGAAGTCGCTGCCGAGCAGCCTTACATCAGGCGCCTGACGCGGCTCGGCGCTGCGGCCCAACTCGCCGGCCGCGGCCTGCCGTTCATCCGCGAGGTCAGCTCGGTGTTGTACGGCGGCGAGGTGGACAATTGGCACGAGGGCGATCATCTCGCTCGAGCTGCCACCCGCGCCGGGCTCGATCTGGCGCAGCTCGAGGCGGAGATTGCGGCCGATCCCGACCGATACGACGAGACCATCCGCACCAACGAACGCGACCACGCCGCCTCCGGCCACTGGGGCGTGCCGACCTTCGTGTTCAAGGGCGAGCCGTTCTTCGGTCAGGATCGACTCGATCTGTTGCTGTGGCGGCTGCAGCAGCACGGGCTGAAGGAGCGGGACTGATCCGTCAGTCCGGGGCGCGAGCGTTCGCGAGGGCGATAGGCGCCGGTGCGGGTTTGCCGGGGCACATTTTCCTCTGTACAGCCAAAGCGCCGCCGGTCGCGCGGCAATCCTCCGTCAGTTGGGGCCCGCGCGTTGTCGATCATCCTGGATCCCTGGTTCTACGCCGTCGCAATCCCTGCGGTGTTTCTGCTCGGTCTCGCCAAGGGCGGCTTCTCCGGCGTCGGCATCGCCGCGACGCCGCTGCTTGCGCTGTATCTGCCGCCGTTGGAGGCGGCCGGGCTGCTGCTTCCGGTGCTGATCACCCAGGATCTGATCTCGCTCTATGTGTATCGGCACCATTGGGATGCGCGCAGTCTCAAGATCATGCTGCCGGGCGCGCTGATCGGGATGGCGATCGCGTGGTGGACGGCATCGATCGTTTCCGACGATGCGGTGCGGCTGATCGTCGGCGGCGTCGGGCTGGTGTTCGTGCTCAACGTCTGGCTGCGGCCGCACGCCTCGGCGGTGAAGCTGTCGGACGCCGCCGGGGTCTTCTGGGGCGCGGTGTCCGGCTTCACTTCGTTCATGACGCAAGGCGGCGGGCCGCCTTATCAGGTCTACATGCTGCCGCAGCTTCTGCCGAAGCTGGTGCTGGTCGGCACCACCACGATCTTCTTCGCGATCGTCAATGTGCTGAAGATTGGTCCGTACTTCCTGCTCGGCCAGTTCACGCCGGCCAATCTCGGCACCTCGCTGGCGCTGTTGCCGCTCGCCGCTGCGGCGAACATGGCCGGCATCTGGCTGGTGCGGCGGACCCCGACCGGGCTGTTCTACCAGATCGCCTACGTGCTGCTGTTCGTGGTGTCGGTGGCGCTGGTGTATCAGGGGCTGTCGGACCTGATCCGCGGAGGCTGATCACGACACGACACAACACAAATAACAACAAGGGAGAGAGACCGATGGCGCGGATCGACTATTGCAACGAGGCGACCGCCAGCCCGCGCACCCGCGAGGTTCTGGCCAAGAACCGCAATGCCAACATCTTCCGGATGCTGGCGCATGCGCCGAGCCATTTCGAGCAGTACTGCCGGCTCGGCGGCGCGATTCGCTTCAAGGGCGAGCTCGACCCGGTGCTGCGCGAACTCGCGATCACCCGCACCGGGATCCTGTGCAACGCGCCTTACGAGGTCGCCGCACACAAGAAGATCGGGGCCGGTGTCGGCGTCACCGCCGAGCAGAACGCCGCACTGGACGATTGGCGCAGCGCCGACTGCTTCGACGCCACCCAGCGCGCCGCTCTGGCGTTCACCGACGAGGTGGTGAAGCTGGATCGGCCCACCGATGCGGTGTTCGACGACATCGCCGCGCGGCTGACGCCAGCGGCGCTGGTCGAACTGCAACTCGCGATCGGCTTTTACATCATGACCTCGAAGTTTCTCGAAACCTTCGGGGTCGACTTGCAGCCGGTCGACGACGTGGTGTGAGGCCGGGCGGGGGAGGCGCAGCCAGCGCCGCCCCGCGCCGTTCCAGTCAGTTCGAGGTCGGCGGCACGAAATGGTCGACCGAGGTCGCCATTTCTCCGGTCTGCGGGTCCCTGACCTCGAAGGTGATATTGATCGACTTGGTCGGCACCTGCTCGATCGGCACCAGCACCGAGAGACGCAGTTCGCGGGTCTGGTCCCGGCCGACTTCGATGTCGAGCCGGTCCTTGGCGTCCGGATCGATTCCGACCGCCTGCAGCCGTGCGCCGGGCACGCCGCTGACCGACACCTGCATCACGCGGGCGTCGGGGTGTTTGTTGAGCAGGCGCACGGTGTAGTCGTTGCGCACGCCGCCATCGGACAGCGTCACGAACAGCGGGTTGCGTTCGTGCAGCACGTTGATGTCGAGCGAGCCGCGTGTCGCCAGCGCGTACACCATCACGGCGCTGACCAGCACGATCAGCCCGGTGTACAGCAGCGTGCGGGCGCGGATCGGGCGATACACCGAGGTCTTGCCGGCGAGACGGCGCTGGATGTTGATGTCGGTGTCGTAGGCGATCAGATCCGGCGGCCGGCCGACCTGCTTCATCACCGTGTTGCAGGCATCGATGCACAGCCCGCATTGCACGCAGCCGAGCTGCAGGCCCTGGCGGATATCGACACCGGTGGGGCAGACGTTGACGCATTGATGGCAGTCGATGCAATCGCCGACGGTTTCGCCGTGGGCGCGCACCACCTCGGCCTTCTTCACCGACATCCGCGGTTCGCCGCGATCGTATTTGTAGGTGACGTTGAGGGCCCATTCGTCGGTCAGCGCCGCCTGGATCCGCGGCCACGGGCACATGTAGATGCACACCTGCTCGCGCATGAAGCCGGCGAGGGTGTAGGTGGTGAAGGTGAGGATGCCGATCCAGACATAGGCGACCATCGGCGCCTGGAAGGTGACGAGCTCCTTCACCAGCGTCGGCGCGTCGGCGAAGTACAGCACCCAGGCGCCGCCGGTCCACCATGCGATCATCAGCCAGATGAAATGCTTGAGCGCCAACTCGCCGACACGGCGCATGGTCAGCCCGTGCCTGTCCTTGCTGATGCGATCGCGGCGGTCGCCTTCGACCAGCCGCTCGACCGCGTAGAACAGGTCGGTCCACACCGTCTGCGGGCACAAATAGCCGCACCACACCCGCCCGGCGAGCGCGTTCATCAGGAACAGGGCGAGCGCGGCCAGAATTAGTAGGCCGGTGAAGTAGTAAACTTCCTGCGGCCACAACTCGATGAAGAAGAAGTAGAACCGTCGGGCCGGCAGATCGATCAGGACCGCCTGGTCGGGCAGGCCCGGACCACGATTCCAGCGCAGGAACGGCGTGAAGTAGTAGATCGACAGCGTGATCGCCAGCAGCGCCCATTTGATCCTGCGGAAGCGGCCATGAACCGCCTGCGGATAGACTTTCTTGCGGGCCGCGTAGAGCGGCCCCTCGATGTTGGTTTCGGACATGGGAGGAAGGCTTTCGCTGGAGCTTCGTCCCCGGAGAGGGGAAAGCCGTCTCCGGGCGAAATCACGCGGGATCAAGCAGGTGGGATCGGGGCGCCGTTCTCCGGCGCCCCGATCGAATCGTTCAGCGCATCGACGGGCGTGCGATCTTGCGGGCGACCAGGAACGAGACGGGCATCGCGATCACGAAGCCGCAGCCGACAGCGATCGGAATCCAGTGCATCGCCTGTGCGGACAGGCTCGGCACCACGAGCACCGCGATCATCAACATGCCGGCGAGCGTCGCGCCGCCGATGATCCAAAGCACAACCGCAACCTTGAACATGAATTTCTCCTGTTGCTTTGCCAGGGCTGTTCAGTCCCTGGGGCCCGGGCCGAGCGAAGGGCCATCCGGGCTTCAAATGTCTGGGGAACATCTGAATGTGCCCGGACGATATATTTTGGTTCGCTTCTAAGTTTGATCTGGATCAAGTGGTCAGTATCGGAAAACCGCTGGCCCGAGAACCACATAAGTAATCTGGCACCATTTTGCCATGTGACGTTGAAAAGACCGCCCGCATCCGAAAGATATATCTTTACTTCGTCAGAAGCCGTGCCTACGTAAGATATATCTTTCAGGAGGTCGTCATGGACGGCGTCGACAACGGCGGGAGACGTTGCGGGTTTGGGATGCCCGGCTGCCGGTGGGGGCGCCGGGGCATGGGCGGGCGCGGCATGGGCGGCGGCGAGATGATGCGCGCCGGCCGGATGCTGGCGCAAGGCGATCTCAAACTGATCGCGCTGGCGCTGATCGCCGAGCAGCCGCGTCATGGCTACGACATCATCAAGATGATCGAGGAGAAGACCGCCGGCTTCTACGCCCCGAGTCCGGGCGTGGTGTATCCGACACTCACTTTCCTCGAAGAGACCGGCCACGTCATCGCCCAGCCGGAAGGCGCCAAGAAGCTCTACGTCGCCACCGACGACGGGCGTGAGCACCTCGCGGCCAACCGGACGCTCGCGAACGCGGTGTTCGATCGCCTCTCAGCCTTCGGCGAGATGATGCGGCAACAGAACGGCGATGGTGCCGCCGACGGCAACGATCTGCCGCCGCTTCTTCGCGCTGCGCTCGACAACCTTCGGGAAATCGCGATCCGCCAGATCGTCAAAGACCCGGACAACGAAGCAGAGCTCGTTTCGATCCTCGCCCGCGCCGCCGGCGAGCTTCGCAAGACGTAGGTGCGGAGCGTTCCGCATCATTGGACGACGCATTCGACCGCGCGACGGAGCGGCAATCCGCCGGGCGGGCAACATTCAGGAGACGAAGATGACCGCTATTACGTCTGAACAGCCGAACCGTCGCGACGTGTTGTACTTGGCGACCGGCGCCTTGGCCGCGGTCGGGACTGCCGCCTTGGTGTGGCCGTTCGTGTCCCAGCTCAATCCCGATGCCGGCACCATCGCGGCCGGCTTCCCGCTCGAAGTCGACCTCTCGCCGATTGCGGAAGGCCAGGTCGTGAAGGTGTTCTGGCGCGGCCAGCCGATCTTCATCAACCATCGCACGCCGAAGGAAATCGAGTCGGCGCAGTCCGCCGACTGGCAGAGCTTCCGTGATCCGGAGCCGGATTCGGCGCGGGTCAAGCCCGGCAAGGAGCAGTGGCTGGTGGTGTCGGCGATCTGCACCCATCTCGGCTGCGTGCCGACCGAGCATCAGGGCAACTACGACGGCTGGTTCTGCCAGTGCCACGGTTCGCAATACGACTCGTCGGGACGCATCCGGCTGGGGCCGGCGCCGCGTAACCTGCCGCTGGTGCCCTATAAGTTCGCCAGCGACAGCCAGATCATCATCGGCGAGACCTGAGCGCGGCGGCGCTCCTGTAAAACTCGTCATGCGCGGGCTTGACCCGCCTGCGCGGCCGTCGCCGCTTCGGCGTGGCGAAGGCCCGCGCATCCATCGCGCGCGTCATCGCGTCCCCGAGTTCGCGCGAAGAGGATGGATTGCCGGGTCAAGCCCGGCAATGACGATCCATCGGTCGCTCCTGCGCGCCCGGCGTTGTTGAAGCCGCTGGAGCGACTCTTTCTCCACTCACAGTTCCCGAAAGCCCCAACCATGCTGATCGCAGTCGCCAGCCAGAACTTCCGCACAGTGACCGGCCATGCCGGCAAGACCCGCCGCTTCCTGGTGTTCGATGCGGCTCCGTGCCGTCCGCCCCAGGAGGTCGATCGACTCGACCTGCCCAAGGAGATGTCGATCCACGAATTCAAGGAAGACGGAGCGCATCCGCTCGACAAGGTGAGCGTGGTGATCGCTGGCAGCGCCGGCCCCGGCTTCCTCAGCCGGATGGCGGCGCGCGGCGTGGTTGCCATTACCACGTCCGAGACCGATCCGGTCACCGCGATCCAGAACTACCTGGCCGGATCGTTGGCGCCGGCAGCGCCGCACGATCACGACGACGATGAGGAAGAAGAGGGCGGCTGCAACTGCAATTGCGGGCGCGCGGCCTGAGCCAGACCTTTCGGTCGAACAACGTCACGCGCGGGCTCGAGCCGCCTGTGGGGGCTACCCCCAGCGGCGCAGCAAAGGCCCGCGCGTCCACTGCCTTCCACGATACGCGATCATCGAAGGATCGATTGCCGGGTCGAAGCCCGGCAATGCCTCCAGTGGGTCGAGTGTTCCCGTCGCCTCTCGATAAAAACGCGGTTGCTCAAGAAAACGCGTTGCCGGCCGGGCGGCCCAGCTTCTTGAACACGATCGCCGCCGGGCAGAACCCCGTGAACGACGCCTGAATCATGTTGACGCCGGCGAATGCCGTCAGCAGCAGCCAATACGGGCTGACCAGCCAGCCGAGCGCGAGGCTGACGAGAACCACCGTGCCGGCGAAGGCGAGTACGGTCTGATCGAGATTCATGCTCTGTCCCTTTCCCAACTATTCGGGCCGCCACGCGGTCCCGCCTCGATTTCGTGTTGACGATATATTCGAATAATCGTATATACGCAAGTATGAAAATAACAGCCGACCCCATGATGGCCGCCGCGGATGCGGCGAGCGAACTGCTCAAGGCGCTGTCGAACCGGCATCGACTGCTGATCATCTGCCAGTTGATCGGCGGCGAACGTTCGGTCGGCGAGCTCGCTGAGACCATCGGGCTGCGCGATTCGACCGTGTCGCAGCACCTCGCGCTGCTACGCAAGGACGGGCTGGTGTCGGCGCGGCGGGACGCGCAGTCGATCTTCTATTCGATCGCCAGCGAACCAGCGCGTGAACTGTTGACCACTCTGTACCGGGTCTATTGCCCCGGTCAGCCGATCGAGAAGACGGGTCGCTAACCTGCAAGGGCATGACATGCGAATGGGCGGATGGACGACGGGCGGCATTGTGGCCGCGATGCTGATGGGCGCTGCGGCGGCGAAGGCAGCCGACACTCTGACGGTCGCGGAAACCAAGATCTCGGACGAGAAGGCGGTGTTCGCGACGGTCGAGAGCATCAGCGTGGTGCCGGCGCGTGCGCGGATCGGCGGCACTGTGGTGGCGCTGAAGGTAAGAGAAGGTGACAGCGTCACCCGCGGGCAGGAGATTGCGGCCATCGGCGATGATAAGCTGACGCTGCAGATGAATTCGCTCGACGCGCAGATCCAGGCGCTGCAGGCGCAGGCAAGCCAGACGCAGATCGACTACGATCGCATCTCGGGGTTGGTCGAGCGCGGCACGCTGCCACGCACCAAGCTGGACGAAGCCCGTACCGCGCTCAACGTCGCCGAGAACAACCTGCGCGCCAAGACCGCGGAGCGGTCGGTGGTGCAGCAGCAGTTCAAGGAAGGTCAGGTGCTGTCGCCGGACGACGGCCGTGTGCTGAAGAAGATGATCACCGTCGGTTCGGTGGTGCTACAGGGGGATCCGATCGTCACCGTCGCACAGCAGCACTACAAGCTGCGGCTCCGGGTGCCGGAGCGGCACGCGCGCTCTCTCAAGAAGGGTGACAAGATCCGCGTCGACGGCAGCGAGTTCGGCGACAACGCAGCCAAGTTCGGCACCATCGATCTCGTCTATCCGCAGATCGAGGACGGCCGAGTCGTCGCCGACGCTACTGTCGAAGGACTGCCGCAGTATTTCGTTGGCGATCGGCTGCGGGTGTGGATCTCCGGCGGTGAGCGCGAGGCCTTCGTGATACCGGCGAAGTTCGTCTCCACCGAATTCGGCATCGACTACGTCCATGTCGGCGAGCCCGGCAAGACCGTGGCAGTGCCGGTCCAGCGCGGCCGCGAACATCCGACCGAAGTCATGCCCGACGGACTCGAGATTCTCTCGGGTCTGCGCAATGGTGACAAATTGGTGCAGCCGTGAATCTTGGAATTTCGGGACGCCTGACCAAGGCGACCATTCAATCGCCGCTGACTCCGCTGTTCCTGCTGGCCTCGCTGATTGCCGGGCTGATTGCGCTCGCCGCAATCCCGCGTGAGGAGGAGCCGCAGATCAGCGTGCCGATGGTCGACATCCGCATCAATGCCGATGGCTTGCGCGCGCCGGACGCGGTCGAACTGGTGACCAAGCCGCTGGAAGCGATCGTCAAGGGCATCGACGGCGTCGAGCATGTCTACAGTCAGACCGAAGACGACCGGGTCTTGGTCACCGCGCGGTTCCTGGTCGGGACCACCTCGGACGACGCCATCTTGCGCGTGCACGAGAAAATCCGCGCGAACATCGGTAGCATCCCGGTCGGCATTGCCGAGCCGCTGATCGTCGGCCGCGGCATCAACGATGTCGCCGTGACGGTGCTGACATTGTCGCCGAAGCCGGAAGCCGCAGCGCGTTGGACCGACAAAGACCTCTACGAACTAGCCGACAAGCTGCGCTCCGAACTCATGAAGGTCGACAGCATCGGCCTGACCTACATCTCCGGCGGCGGCGCGCAGCAGATCCGGGTCGAGCCGGATCCCGAGAAGCTGTCGCTGTACGGCGTGACGCTGCAGCAGCTCGTCGCCAAGGTGAAAGACGCCAACCGGTCGTTCCTTGCGGGCAACGTGCGCGACGCCGGCACGATGCGTAGCGTTTCCGCCGGCCAGACCCTGATGGGCATTCCCGACATCGGCCTGTTGCTGATCTCGACCCGCGACAACCGCCCGGTCTACGTCAAGGATGTCGCCTCGGTGATCATCGGCCCGAACATGGCCGAACACCGGGTGTGGAACGACGCGCGCGACGCCAGCGGCAAATGGGACCGCGTGCCGGCGGTGACGCTCGCGCTCGCCAAGCGGGCGGGGGCCAACGCCGTTGTGGTGTCGCACGACATCAAGGCGCGGCTGGCGACGCTGCAAGGCTCGCTGATCCCGAAGGATGTCGCCGTCACCATCACCCGCGACTACGGCGAAACCGCCAACGAGAAGGCCAACGAACTGTTGTTCCATCTCGGCCTTGCGACGATCTCGATCGTGGTGCTGATCGCGATCGCGATCGGCTGGCGCGAGGCGATCGTCACCGCGGTGGTGATCCCCACCACGATCCTGCTGACGATGCTCGCCGCCAACCTGATGGGCTACACCATCAACCGCGTCAGCCTGTTCGCTCTGATCTTCTCGATCGGCATCCTGGTCGACGACGCCATCGTGGTGGTCGAGAACATCGCCCGGCATTGGGGGATGAAGGACGGACGGCCCAGGCTGCAGGCCACGATCGAGGCGGTCGCCGAGGTCGGCAACCCCACGGTGATCGCCACGCTCACAGTGGTCGCGGCGCTGCTGCCGATGCTGTTCGTGTCCGGGCTGATGGGGCCGTATATGGCGCCGATCCCGGCCAACGCGTCGGCCGCGATGCTGTTCTCGTTCTTCGTCGCGATGATGGTGGCGCCGTGGCTGATGCTGAAGCTGGCGCCGAAGCAGGGCGCCGCGATGGCTGCGCACGATCACCACGACGAAGGCCGGCTCGGCCGGCTGTATCGCCGCTTCGCCACGCCAATCGTGGCCAGCAAGCGCGCGTCGTGGATATTCCTGCTCGGCGTCGGCATCGCCACGCTGCTGTCGATGACGCTGTTCTACACCAAGTCGGTGACGGTGAAGCTGCTTCCGTTCGACAACAAGAGCGAGATCGCCGTGGTGCTCGACCTGCCGGAGGGCGCCACGCTCGAAGACACCGAGCGTACGCTGTTCGCGGCGGCCGACATCGCCCGCGGCCTGCCCGAGATCACTTCGGTGCAGACCTTCGCCGGTACGCCCGCGCCGTTCAATTTCAACGGTCTGGTCCGGCACTATTACTTGCGAGAGCGGCCCGAACTCGGCGAACTGCAGGTGAACTTGAAGGAGCGTGGCGAGCGCAGCCGCGCCAGCCACGACATCGCGCTCGACCTGCGCAAGCGGCTGCAGGCGCTGAAGCTGCCGGAAGGCAGCAGCCTCAAGGTGGTCGAGGTGCCGCCCGGTCCGCCGGTGCTGTCGACGCTGCTGGCCGAGATCTACGGCCCCGACGCCGCCACGCGCCGCGCGGTCACCACGGAGGTCGAGAAGATCTTCAAGCAGGTGCCGTTCATCGTCGACGTCGATAATTCGATCGGTGAGCCGCGGCCGCGGCTGCGGCTGTCGATCGACCAAGACCGGCTGGAGTTCTTCGGCGTCGAGCAGAAGGACGTCTACGACACCATCGCCACGCTGTTCGGCGGCACATCGATCGGCTACTCGCATCGCGGCGAAGGCCGTAACCCGATCGCCATCACGGTCGGGCTGCCGAAGCGCGATCTCGAATGGAATGAGGCACTGGCCTCGACGCCGGTGCCGGCGAATTCGCAGCCCGGCAGCAAGACCGTGGTCGAACTCGGCCAGCTCGTGAAGGCCACAAAAGAAGTCGGTTCGCCGATCATCTTCCGTCGCGACGGCCGGTTCGCCGACATGGTGATGGCCGAACTCGCCGGGAAGTTCGAAGCCCCGCTGTACGGCATGCTCGATGTCGACAAGCTGATCGAGTCCCACGACTGGGGCAAGCTGCCGAAGCCGGCGATCAGCCTGCACGGTCAGCCGTCCGACGAGTCCAAGCCGACCGTGTTGTGGGACGGCGAGTGGGAGATCACCTGGGTGACCTTCCGCGACATGGGCGCGGCGTTCGGCGCCGCAATCCTCGGCATCTATGTGCTGGTGGTGGCGCAGTTCAAGAGCTTCAAGCTGCCGCTGGTGATCCTGACGCCGATTCCGCTGACGCTGATCGGCATCCTGATCGGCCATTGGCTACTCGGTGCGCCGTTCACCGCCACGTCGATGATCGGCTTCATCGCGCTCGCCGGCATCATTGTGCGCAACTCAATCCTGCTGGTCGATTTTATCCGCCATTCGGGCGGTGCGGGTAAGCCGTTGCGCGAAGTCGTGCTCGAAGCCGGCGCGGTGCGGTTCAAGCCGATCCTGCTCACCGCTCTGGCGGCGATGATCGGCGCGGCGACGATCCTGCTCGACCCGATTTTCCAGGGCCTGGCGATCTCGCTGCTGTTCGGCCTGGCGTCGTCGACATTGCTGACGGTGCTGGTGATTCCGGCGATCTACATTGTGCTGCGCGACAAATCGCCGACCCCGCCGCCGGCAACGGCAAAGTGATGGCGTCGCGGTCCGATCCGAGGCACAAGGAGACTGCCCCCTGAACCTGGGGCAGTCTTGAGGATTCGAACCGATGATGATCACCCGACGGTCGGCCGTGACGGCGGCGCTCGCACTGGCTCCTGCGCTCGCGGCCACCAAAGTCCTGGCGGCCCCGACCGCGTCGGATGCCGAGGACGTGCTGTCGACCAATGCGGTGCTGTACGACCCCGAGATTCCGGTTGCCGGCAATCCCAAGGGCGATATCACCATCGTCGAGTGGTCCGACTATCGCTGCCCTTATTGCAAGAAAGTGGCTCCCGACCTGACACAGGTGGTGAAGGAGGACGGCAACATCCGCCTGGTGCTGAAGGACTGGCCGATCTTCGGCGGCGTCTCGGTCGAGGCGGCCAAGCTGGTCCTGGCGTCCAAATATCAGGGCAAGTTTCTCGAAGCGCACGAGGCGCTGATCGGCGCCCCCTCCAAGCTCACCGATTCCAACCTCGACGAGACGCTCAAAACCGGCGGCATCGACGTGGCGCGCGCGACCAAGGATCTCGACGCCAACCGCACGGCGATCGAGGCGATCCTCCAGCGCAACGACGCTCAGGCCAAGGCGTTGGGTTTCCAGGGCACGCCGTCGTTCATCGTCGGCCGGTTCCGGGTGCCCGGCGTGCTCGACGTCGCGCTGTTCAAGCAGGCGATCAAGGACGCCCGCGCGGCGGCCAAGAAGAATGAGAAGAAGTAATAGGTTCGTCAGCGTTTCCTCCTCGTCATTGCGAGGAGCGGAGCGACGAAGCAATCCAAGCTGCGTCTGTGGCCTGGATTGCTTCGCTTCGCTCGAAATGACGGAAAGTTCACTCGCATAACGGAGAGAGGGCGGATTCAATCGCCCCATCTCACCCTTTGCTTGATCTGAATCATCATCGCAACCATTGCGGTCACGCTAAGCTGCGACGTCGCATCGCAGCGGGATGACGGTCATGCTCAGCATCCGCTTGACGGCCTGTGCGGCCGTGATGATCAACGTCGTCGGTCTGGTGGCAGGCGGAAACTCGGCGGCCGCGGCGCCTTGGCGTGCCAGCGAGACCAACACCCGCGGCTGGATGCTGATGTCGCCGCAGGAGCGGATCGAGCATCAGGCCCGGGTTCGCAATTTTACCGACTACTCGGCCTGCGAGACCTATCGTGCCGAACATCACGCATTGATGGTGCAGAGGGCACGGGAGCGCGGTCTCGACTTGCCGGGGAGCGGCCGCGATTTCTGCGATCATCTCAAAGCCGGCGCGGACTAAGCGCGTGGCTGTCGCCGGATCAGCGTTACGGACCGGGCTAATCCCGCTGCTGAGTTTCGCAGTGCCGGCCGGGTTCGCGATCTGGGCGTTTCCAGAGGGACTGGCTCCGATCCGCGCCGCCGGCATCGTCACCGGCTGGCTCGGCTGCGGCCTGTTGCTGGTCAGCCTGCTGCTGATGCTGCGCGAGCCGCGGCTTGCGGCTTGGCTCGGCGGTCTGGAGCGGATGTATCGCTGGCATCACGGCACCGGGGTCGCCGCGTATGTGTTGCTGCTGCTGCATCCGTTGCTGCTCGCCGCCAATAATCTGCCATCGGGGCGGATCGCGTGGCAGACGCTGTCGCCGTTTACCGAGAGCTGGCCGGTGTGGTCGGGCTGGCTCGGGCTGCTTCTCCTGATGGCCGGTCTCGTCACCACATTCATCCGCCGTATCCGCTACGGCACCTGGCGTTGGCTGCATGCGCTGCTTGGGATCGGCGTGTTGGTCGGGCTGCTCCACCTGATTCTGCTCGGCATCGACGAGCCGGTGCTGCCGATCCTGGCGGTGGCGGCTGCAATTCTCGGCTGGCGGTTGCTCCGTGGCGATCTCGGATTGGCCGCCCGGCCCTATGTCGTCACGTCGGCGCGGGCGCTTGCCGAGCGCTCGGTCGAGGTTGCGTTACGGCCCCTCGCCGAACCCGCGATGGTTTCGCCGGGGCAGTTCGTGCTGGTGGCGTTTGGAAACGGCCGTTCCTATCGCGGCTGCGGCGAGTTCCATCCGTTCACCGTCAGTGCCATTCGCGCCGCGGATGAGCTGCATCTGGCGATCAAGGCGCTCGGGGACTGCACCAGCAGGATGCTGGCGATCGAAGCCGGAGTCGCGGCCCGTGTGATCGGTGGCTTCGGCGGCTTCGTCGAGCAGGGCCATGCGGTGCCCCAGCTCTGGATCGCGGGCGGAATCGGCGTCACCCCGTTCATGGCGCTGCTCGACGCGGGGGCGCTCACCCAGCCGACGCGGCTGCTCTATCTGTTTCGCTCCGAGGCCGACGCCGCGTTCCTGCCGGAATTGCGGGAGGCTGCGAATTCGGATCCGAACTTCACCCTGCACGCCGTCGCGACCGGCGACCGTCTGCCGGATCTCGACGCCTTGTTGCCGGATGACAGCAAATTGTCAGGCGTCGAATGCTATCTGTGCGGGCCGCAAGGTCTGGTCGCCGCACTGACACCGGTGCTTGCCGCCCGCGGCGTTGCCGCTCGGCACATTCACTACGAAAACTTCGAGTTCAGATGATGCGCAAGCTGTTCTACGTCTCGACCGCCACGTTCTGGATGGCCGTCGCCGGCTTCTGGATCGGTAATCTGCTGGCACCGGGCTCCGAGCAAACCGCGACGGCCGCCGAGCGTGACATCGGCATCGCCGAACTCGCCCGGCATTCCAAGCCGGATGATTGCTGGATGGCGATTCGCGGCAGCGTCTACGACCTGACGGAGTATCTGCCGGACCATCCGTCGCGGCCGACGATCATCGAACCGTGGTGCGGCAAGGAAGCGACCGAGGCTTACGATACCAAGACCAAAGGCCGTAAGCACTCGTCCGAAGCCGACGCGCTGCTGCCGAAGTATCGAATCGGGCGATTCGTCGGCGGAAGCTGAAGTGTTTGCCAGCGAACTGGATACCGGTTCGCGTTCGGGCAACGCGACAAACTGAAATCAGAGCTCCGGTTCCGATTCGATCAGCACCGGAGCTCTCTGATTCGTCAGACAATCATCATGCTGCGGATCTCGGCGCGCAGCTCGTCGATGAGCCGAAGGCCCTTGCTGGTCTCGACGTGCCAGAACGTCCAGCCGTTGCAGGCTTCGGAGCCTTGGGCCATCGCGCCGATCCGATGGATCGATCCGACCTTGTCGCCCAGCATGATGGCGCCGTCGGCCCGCACCAGCGCGCCGTGCCGCTTCTTCGAATCGACCAGCCGGGCGCCCGGCGAAATCATGCCGCGCTCGATCAGTTCGGAGAAAGCCACCCGCGGGGCATCGCGGGCGGTGACGAAGGGCTTGAGCGTATCGTCCGGCAACGGCTCGATCGCGTCGATCCGCGCACGCGCGGCGTCCGCATAGGTCCTGTCGCGCTCGATGCCAATGTAGTTCCGGCGCAAACGCTTGGCGACGGCACCCGTCGTACCGGTGCCGTTGAACGGATCGACCACCAGATCGCCGGGCTTGGACGAGCTCAGCAGCACGCGCGCCAGAAGCTGTTCGGGCTTCTGCGTCGGGTGCACTTTCTTGCCGTCCTTGCCCTTCAGCCGCTCGTCGCCGGTGCACAGCGGAATCAGCCAGTCCGAGCGCGCCTGTACGTCCTCGTTGGCGGCCTTCAACGCATCGTAGTTGAAGGTGTAGCCCTTGGCGTTCTCGTCCCGCGCGGCCCAGATCATCGTTTCGTGCGCATTGGTGAAACGACGGCCGCGGAAATTCGGCATCGGATTCGACTTGCGCCAGACGATGTCGTTGAGCACCCAGAACCCGAGGTCCTGCATGATCGTGCCGACGCGGAAGATGTTGTGATAGGAGCCGATCACCCACAGCGTCGCCGACGGCTTCATGATCCGCCGCGCGGCGAGCAGCCACGCGCGGGTGAAGTTGTCGTAGGCCGCAAAGGACGCGAATTTGTCCCAATCGTCGTCGACGGCGTCGACTTCCGATTCGTCGGGACGCTTCAGCGCACCTTTGAGCTGCAGATTGTACGGCGGATCGGCGAACACCAGATCAACCGACTTGGGCGGGAGCTTTTCCATCTCGGCGATGCAATCGCCGACGATGATTTTGCTCTCGAGTTCGTATTCAAATTGAGTGCGGGGCGCCTTTGCAGACGCCCCGCGACGCGACACTACCATGACTCAACTAACCTGACTCATGTGACGCCGTCGGAGACGCGGGACTAAACAACCGACTGGCGACACATTGCCGTGGCAAAGTAAAAATCGACTTAATTGGATCGCAGTTTGGTGACCAAGGAACGAACACAGGTCAGAGCGGTTCTCTTTGCCGGCATCTCGATGGAGGGAACTGGCGGTGTGGCTATCTTCGGTGATTTCGCACGGACGGTTCGGCTCGGGCGCGCGTCAGTGTTGGTCCGGCGGCGGTGTTCGGCACTAGGCAATATTTGCCGGGCGGGTTAATGCTAATTGTCGCCGATTTTTCCAGATCGGCTGCAACGTGATGGCCGGCGCAGATCGCCGGTTCGAGCCAAACCGAGGACAGGCTGATGCGTTTCGATGATTTCCGTCGCAGCGACAATATCGACGACCGCCGGGATCAAGATGGCGGCGGTGGTGGCGGCGGCTTCGGATTTCCGATGGGCGGCGGGAGCCTCGGCGTCGGCACCATCGTTGTGCTCGGCATCGTCGGTTGGGCGCTCGGCATCGATCCGCGTCTGCTGATCGGCGGCGCCGAGATGATTTCCAATTCGACGCAGCAACACCAGACCGGTAGCCGTTCCGGCAAGGAAGGCGCTCCGACCGACGAAATGGGCAGCATGATTTCCGGCGTGCTCGGGGAGATCGATGATCGCTGGACCGAGGTCTTCAAGGACAGCGGTCAGAAGTATGTCGGCCCGAAGATCGTGCTGTTCCGCGGCCGCACCAATGGCGGACGCTGCGGCATGGCGCAGGCTGCGATGGGGCCGTTCTATTGTCCACCTGACCGTCAGATCTACATCGACACCTCGTTCTTCAAGCAGGTCGAGACCCGCTTCCGCGGCTGCTCCGGCTCGGCCTGCCAGTTCACCGCCGCTTACATCATCGCCCATGAAGTCGGTCACCATGTCCAGAATCAGCTCGGGATTCTCGACAAGGTGACGCAGAAGCAGAGGCAATACGGCGACGGCGCCGAGGCCAACGGGCTCCAGGTGCGTGTCGAATTGCAGGCCGATTGCCTGTCCGGCGTCTGGGTCAATCGCGAAAAGAAGAAGCGTCCGAATTTCCTCGAAGACGGAGACATCGATGCCGCCCTGACCACTGCGGCGGCGATCGGTGACGACACCCTGCAGCGCCGCGCCGGCCGCGAAGTGGTGCCGGACTCCTTCACCCACGGCTCCGCAGCGCAGCGCAAACGCTGGTTCATGACCGGCTATCAGCAGGGCACCATTCAATCCTGCAACACCTTCGCGGCGGAGCGGCTGTAGGTTGATATGATCGAAGTCTGCAGATTGACTGCAACAGAAGCATCCGTCATTGCGAGCGAAGCGAAGCAATCCAGGGGCTGTGCACGTAGCTTCTGGATTGCTTCGTCGCTTCGCTCCTCGCAATGACGCAGGAACTTGACGATGGCATCCGTCACTCAACCCAAAGCCTTCATCCCGCTCAACATCGCGGTGCTCACAGTGTCCGATACGCGCTCGCTGGACGACGACAAGTCGGGGGCGACGCTGGTCGAACGGCTGAGCGGGGCGGGGCACAGCTTGGCGGCGCGGGAGATCGTTACCGACGATGTCGAGAACATCCGCGCGATTATCCGGCGCTGGATTGCCGATGACGGAATCGATGCGATCATCACCACCGGCGGCACTGGCTTCACCGGTCGCGACATCACGCCGGAGGCGGTCGAGCCGCTGTTCGAAAAACGGATGGACGGTTTCTCGATCGCGTTTCACATGATGAGCTGGGCCAAGATCGGCACCTCGACCATCCAGTCGCGGGCTACCGCGGGCGTCGCGGGCGCGACTTACATCTTCTGTCTGCCCGGCTCGCCCGGCGCCTGCCGCGATGGCTGGGACGGCATTTTGGCCGCGCAACTCGATTTTCGGACGCGGCCGTGCAACTTCGTCGAGATCATGCCGCGGCTCGACGAGCATCTGCGCCGCGGCAAGAGTTGAGCGCCGCACATCGGCTTCGCGCCGGCGTGGCTTGACAGTCTGGGCTCACCGCGAAACCATCGTCGCCAAGCACAAGGCGCAACAATGCGCCGCGACGATGGGAGGATGTTTTGGGCCAGATCGTATCGATCGAGGCGCTCGCGGCGCAGATCCGCGACGGCATGACGGTGGCGGTGCCGTCCGATACCAGCGGCGTCGCCATGGCCGCGACTGCGGCCATCATCGCCAACCGTCCGCGCAATCTGCACCTCGTCTGCATCCCGATCAGCGGCCTGCAGGCCGACATGCTGATCGGCGAAGGCCTGGTCGGCACCGTCGAGACCAGTGCGATCACGCTCGGCGAAGCCGGCGGCGCGCCGCGGTTCGCCGACGGTATTCGCAGCGGCGCCTTCGCGATCAAGGACGCAACCTGTCCGGCGATCCTCGCCGGCCTGGTCGCCGGCCAGAAGGGCGTGCCGTTCATGCCGATCCGCGGCATCATCGGCAGCGATATTCTGGAGGCGCGCGACGACTGGAAGGTGATCGACAATCCCTATGCGCCGGACGATCCGATCGTGGTAGTGCCGGCGATCCGACCGGATGTCGCGCTGTTCCACGCGCCGGAGGCCGACCGCTTCGGTAACGTCCGGATCGGCCGCCAGACCGAACTCGCCGCGATGGCCTATGCGGCCAAGACCACGCTGGTGACGGTCGAGCGCATCGTCGAGACCTCGCTGCTGGCGGACGAGAACGCCGCCGCCGGTGTGTTGCCGGCGCTGTATGTCGGCGCAATCGCCGAAGCCAAGAACGGCGCCTGGCCGCTCAGCCTCGCCGGCGAATACAATATCGACTCGGCGGAGGTCGCACGCTACGCCAAGATGGCGCGCTCGGCCGAGGGCTTTGCCGCCTATATGCAGGGCTTCGCCCAGAAGTTCGAGGCGGTGGCATGAGCACGGCACCTGCGACGTCGCGCGAAATCCTGATCGCCACCATCGCCGATCTGCTCGACGGCGTTCGCACCGTCGCGGTCGGTGCCTCCTCGCCGATCCCGGCCGCTGGCGCCATGCTGCTGCGCGCCCGCAACGAGCGCCGCGGCCGCGATCCGGTCCGGGTGATCGTGCTCGGCTCGCGTCAGCATAATTTCTTCACCAACGGCGCGTTCGAGCTGTTCGACGCCACCGCGCAAGGCCGGATCGACGCGTTCTTCCTCGGCGGCGGCCAGATCGACGGCCAGGCTAATATCAACCTGGTCGGCACCGGCGACTATCCGGCGAGCAGCGTGCGCTGGCCGGGCTCGTTCGGTTCGGCGTTCATGTACTATCTGGTGCCGCGGGTGATCCTGTTTCGCGAGGAGCACTCGCCCCGCGTCCTGGTCGACAAGGTCGATTTCGTCAGCGCTCCGGGCGCCAGCGAGCGCGTCTATCGATGCGGCGGTCCGCACGCGCTGCTGACCGGGCTGGCGCTGTTTGGCTTCGACAAGCAGCGCAAGCGGTTCGGTCTGCGCAGCGTGCATCGGGGCAGCTCGGCAGACGAGATCCGTGCCGCCACCGGTTTCGACTACGACGCGCCCGCGCAGGTGCCGTTCACTCCGGAGCCGGATGCGGAGACGCTGGGGTTGCTGCGCGGCCGCGTCACCGACGAGCTCGCCGAGTGCTACCCGCAGTTTGTAGAAACGCTGGTGGCGGATCGGGCTGCCTGAGGATCTGCTTCAGCCGATGGAGTGCTAAGCGCAGGCCGTCGAACACGGTCCGTAGCATTGCAACCATTGCGGCGCCTCGCTGCGCCTTCCACGCCGGGCGTGGAAGGCGATCAGCTCTGCAGTGACGCGCCGCGTATCCTCGCGACGCGCAGAATTCACAGCCTCAGCTCCCAGGTCTCGCCGAGCATCTCCGGGCCAAACATCGTGTGCGGCTCGGTCCCGACCAGCTCGAATCCCGCCCGCTGATAGATGTTGCGCGCGGTGACCAGGACGCCTTGCGTCCACAGCGTGATGCCGCGATAGCCGGAGCGACGGGCGAACGCGATGGCTTCATCGACCAGGCGCTTGCCGAGGCCATGACCGCGCGCCTGCGGAGTCACCAGCAACAACCGAAACTTGGCCATGCCGTCGCCGGCGTCGACAAGAAACAGTGAGCCGGCCGGGACGCCCTTGTATTCGGCGATCCAGCAGCGTTCGCGCGCAGGGTCGTTCTTCGCCAGGAAGTCGCCGCAGATCTGTGCCACGAGCGCTTCGAATGCAGCGTTGAAGCCATATTCGGCCGCATAGATCGCGCCATGGCTCTGGACGATCCAGCCGATGTCGCCGGGCCGCGGCTCGCGCAGAATCGGCGGCGGCTGTTGAGCCGACGACATCGTGCGCTGGATCGTCGCCATCGCGGCGGCGACTTCGGCGCGGTCGTCCGCCTCCAGCACCGAGAGCATCCGGCTGACGTCCTGCTGTGAACTCCGCTCGAGTTTGGCGTAGGAGGCGCGGCCTTTGGCGGTCAGCGACAGCAAATGCTGGCGACGATCGGCGGCGGACGGTGTGCGCTTGATCAGCCCGGCCTTGTCGAAGCTTTGGATGATCCGGCTCAGATAGCCGGCATCAATGCCGAGTTCGGCGGCGATCTCCGTCGCCGTCACATGCTCGCGCTGCGACAGCTCGTACAGCACGCGCGCTTCCGTCAGCGAATAGGGGCTCGCGTAGAGATGCTGCTCCAGCACGCCCAAGCGGGCTGTGTAGAAGCGGTTAAAGGCGCGGACGGCTTCGACCGTCTCGTCGTTCTTCAGATCCTGTTGCACTGGTCTGCTGCTCTTCCCATCGCCATACCTGCGACGGAATAATCCAAGCCGATATGATTGCTTTCGTCAACTAAATGGTTGCCGAAGGCAAGCATATGGATCGGCGGGTTCGGTCGATATTGGACGGCTCAATCAGGCGGCGAGGATGACCCGGCTGCGCAGCAGGGTGCGGGACGACCGGCCGAGCTCGCGCGGAAGGGCGGCTTCGGCCCCGCGCCCGGCGTGGCCGCCGAGCCGGTCGTAATGGTCGCGGGCGATCACCAGGCCCTGATTCGCACCGGAGCTGGAGAAGCTGCGGATCATCGCTGACAGGCTCTCGCGCCAGCCGGTGGGTGCATAAGGCGACCGTGCATAACGGAAGATGCCCGCGCGCGGATGGCCGCTGGCCATGACGCCTTCGATGAACTGCGTGGTCTCCTCGATCCAGCCGGGATCGAGCACGGCGCCGGCATGCAGAAACATCAGCCACGGGGAGCGTGCCTTCCGAGCTCCAGCGGCGAGCGCTTCGGCGCGATCGCCGTCGAATGCCAGGTAGTTGCAGCCGGCCACGTCCGCGACGCGCGCAATGGTGTCGCTGCCGCCGCGATCGACCAACGTCACGTCGCTGACTACGCCGGCCGCAGCGCCGGGGACCAGCGACGCCAGCGTCGCAACCGCGGTCCGCTCGACGCCTTCGGTGGAAACGATCACGCTCAACATGTTCGGCGGGTGACCCTACGACGACAGATGCGCGCCACGCTTAGCACCTCACTGCCGCAAAATCAGCCGTGAATTGCAGGATGCCTATCATCCGGGCAAAGGATCGTGCGAAGCTGGGGACACGAAACGTTCGACATGTACGTTTGTTCTTGATTTGTTCTTGCGACTCGCTATCTTGGATGCATGAGCAGAGCATCCAATGCCCTCAAGCGCCCGCCGGTCACGGTGCCCTCCGAGCCGGTGGGCGCGCCTTCCCCGTTCCCTGCGATCGAGGTCGCCATCGATCAGCAGCGCCGCCGCGGTCGCGGAGCGACCTCCAACGACTCTGGTCGCTACGAGGCGGAGGCTCGAGTCGCGTTCGACGACGGCTGGCAGAGCCTCGACGACCTTCCGCCCTTCAAGACAACCGTCGCTCTCGACACTGCGCGCAAGGTCATCACCCGCAACGAATCGCCTGATATCGGCTTCGACCGCTCGATCAATCCGTATCGCGGATGCGAGCACGGCTGCGTGTATTGTTTCGCACGGCCGACGCACGCGTATCTCGGTCTGTCGCCGGGGCTGGATTTCGAATCGCGGCTGTTCGTCAAGCCGGATGCGCCGGCACTGCTCGAGAAGGAATTGGCGTCGGCCGACTACGAGCCGAAGATGATCGCGATCGGCACCAACACCGATCCGTATCAGCCGATCGAGCGCGAGCGAAAGATCATGCGCGGCATCCTCGAGGTGCTGGAGAAGACCGGTCACCCGGTCGGCATCGTCACCAAGTCCGCATTGGTGGTGCGCGACGTCGACATCCTGGCCCGCATGGCCAAGCGTCAGCTCGTCAAGGTGGCGCTGTCCGTCACCTCGCTCGATCCGAAACTGTCGCGCAGCATGGAGCCACGCGCCTCGGCGCCCGCCAAGCGGCTCGAGGCACTGAAGCGGCTCTCCGACGCCGGGATTCCGACCACCGTGATGGTGGCGCCGGTGATCCCCGCGCTGAACGACATGGAGATCGAGCGCATCCTCGCCGCCGCCGCTCATGCCGGCGTCAAGGAGGCCAGCTACATTCTGTTGCGCCTGCCGCTGGAAGTGCGCGACCTGTTCCGTGAATGGCTGATGGCGAACTATCCGGACCGCTATCGCCATGTTTTCACCCTGATCCGCGACATGCGCGGCGGGCGCGATTACGACTCGCAATGGGGTACGCGGATGAAAGGCACCGGCCCGATCGCCTGGATGATCGGCCGCCGCTTCGAGACCGCCTGCACCCGGCTCGGGTTGAACAAGCGCCGCTCCAAGCTGACCCTCGACCATTTCGAGAAGCCGGAGAAGGCAGGGCAGCAGCTCAGCCTGTTCTGAGCGAGCGCAGCGCTAATACCCACTGGTGGCGCTGAATTGCGGGCATGATCCGGAGTTTCCGGTTGCGCCGGCCGGGCCACGCCCGCAGCATCACCCGATGATTCGGGACAGCAAACAGCTGATCAAGGTTCCGGCGAAGCCGGCCGGCAAGACTTCGATCAAGAAGGCTCCTAGCAGCAAGGCTTCGAGCAACAAGGCTTCGAGCAGCAAGCTCAAGCCCGCCTCCATACCGAACGCAAAGGCCGCCGCCGGCAAAGCCGTGCCGGCCAAGCGACCGAAGGGCGTGATCGCGGTGGCGCCGCCGGGCTTCCGGCGCGAGCGTGCGCTGATCAAGCGCGGCATCTGGCCGGTCGCCGGCTGCGACGAAGCCGGCCGCGGCCCGCTCGCCGGGCCGGTGGTCGCAGCCGCCGTGGTGCTTGATCCGAAGCGGGTGCCGAAGGGGCTCGACGATTCGAAGCGATTGACAGCGGAGAAGCGCGAGGCGCTGTTCGAGGAGATCTGCGCCACCGCACAGGTCTCCGTGGTCTACGCCTCGCCGGAGCGGATCAATCGCGACAACATCCTGCGTGCCTCGCTGTGGGCGCTGACCCGCGCGGTGCATGCGCTGCCAGAACTGCCGCGCCACGTCTTCGTCGACGGTCGGGATCGGCTCGCGACCAAGTGCGACTGCGAGGCCGTGATCGGCGGCGACGGGCTGATCGCTTCGATTGCGGCGGCTTCGATCATCGCCAAAGTGTCGCGCGATCGCCTGATGTGCCGGCTCGCCGAACAGTGCCCCGGCTACGGCTTCGAGCAGCATAAAGGCTATGGCGTGCCGGAGCATCTCGATGCCCTGGCCAGGCTCGGGCCGACGGTGCATCACCGCCGCTTCTTCGCGCCGGTCGCCGCCGCCTGGCAGAGGATCGAAGGCGCCGCCCCGCCGCCGATCCGGGATCTGTTCGCGCCCGAGGCCGCCATCGAAGCCGCCGTGTGAGGGCGGGCGCGCGGTTGCGCGTGCGGCCGGTGGGCTCTATCACGATCAGACCGAATTTCGCTGGCCCCACATGCGTTTCGCCTCACTGATCGTCGAACTGATCCGCGCTCGGCCGCTGCTGGTGTTCTGGCTGGTGGTGAGCGCCCAGGCGCTGCTGTGGGTCCTGGTCCCGACGCTGTTCTACGCCAGTCCGCCGGGCGACGTCGCGATGGTGCTCGCCTATGGCCGCGAATACCAAGTCGGCACCGATCTCGGCCCGCCGCTGGCGTTCTGGCTCGCCGACATCGCCTATCGGGCAGCCGGCAGCCATATCGTGGGCGTCTACGTGCTGGCGCAGCTCTGCTTCGTCGTCACCTTCTATGCCTTGTTCCAGCTCGCGCGCAGCGTGGTCGGTCCGCAATACGCCGTGGTCGCGGTGCTGCTGACTTCCACCATCACCGCCTTCGCCGGTTCCGGCGTCGAGTTCGGCCCGCTGATTCTGGCCCGCCCGCTCTGGGCGTTGGTGCTGTGGCACGGCTGGCAAGTGGTCGGCCAGCATCGTCGTGCGGCGTGGTTCGCTCTGTCGATCGAGATCGGCCTGCTGCTGCTCACGACGGTGGCCGCACCGGCGCTGTTGCTGTTGCCGCTCGCATTTGCGCTCGCCAATGCGCGCTGTCGCCGCGCCTTCATCTCGCTCGACGCCGTGTTCGCGATCCTGGTGATCGCGGTGCTGGTGCTGCCCTATGCGGTCTGGCTGCTGCGCGCCGATCAGTTCGCGTTACCGCTGCTCCCGTCAACGGCAGAGCTCGGGAATCGCGCACTGCTTGGTCTGAAGCTGTTCGGCGGCCTGATGGTCTCGCTCGCGGGCGTCGCATTGCTGGCGGTGCTGAACATCGGCCGGTTCGCCCCCAAGCATCACGATGCACCGATGATCGCGCGTCCAGCAGTCGATCCGCTGGCGCGGCAATTCGTCCTGGTCTTCGGGCTGGTGCCGCCGATCGTCGCCAGCATCGCGGCGGCCGTGCTCGGTCTCGACCATGTTGTCGGTGGCGCCGGGGTCGTGCTGGTGCTCAGCGGTCTGACGCTGATGACGCTGATCGGCGATGTGCTGTCTCTGCATCGCCAACGGCTGCTCCGCTCGGCCTGGGCGGCGTTGATCGTCGCGCCCGCAGTCGCGATCATCCTCACCGTGGTGGTGCAGCCCTGGTTCAGCCGCTCCGAAGTGCCGACCTCGCTGCCGGCCAGTCAGATGGCGCAGTTCTTCGCCGACAGCTTCGAGCGCCGTACCGGCAAGCCGTTGCCGGCGGTGGCCGGCGATCCTCAACTCGCGACGCTGATCGCCCTGGCGCCATCGCGCCCGCATCTGTTCCTGGACGCGACGCCGGAGCGGACGCCGTGGATCAAGCAAGGCGAGTTCGACCGCCAAGGCGGCGTCGTGGTGTGGCGGGCTGCCGACACCGCGGGCAAGCCGCCGGACGATATCGCCCGGCGTTTCCCGGGAATCGTCCCGGAACTGCCGCGCGCGTTCGAGCGGATGATTTCCGGCCGTCAGCCGCTGCTGCGGATCGGCTGGGCGATCGTGCGGCCGAAGGCGCCGTAGCCGTCCCGAGCACGGGGCAGCTCCGGCGCCGCGCCGCTGTTATAGTTCGACGTCCAGCGACACCAGGTAAGTTCGCGGCGCGCCGAGTGCCATGGTGCCGAACGACGCCACGCCGGCCCAGTAATTGGTGCCGGCGACGTTCTGCACGGTTCCGCGCAGCGTCGTCTTGCGGCCTTCGATCATGGTGACGTAGCGCACGCCGAGATCGACGCGGGTCCAATCCGGCAAGACTTGCGTGTTGCTGTTGTTGACATATTGCCGGCCCGTGTAGACCACGGTCCCGACCAAAGTCATCGCTCGCAGCCCTGGCAGATCCCATTCGCCGGTAAGATTGACCTGCGTGGTCGGCACGCCGATCGGCGTCTTGCCGAGATTGGCGGCGGTCGCGGTCTTGGTCACTTCGGCGTCGAACAGCGTCACCCCGCCGACCGCGCGCAGGTGCGGCGCGATCTCACCGAACACGGAGAATTCGGCCCCGCGCACCCGCTGCTCACCGCCGGCCGAATACACCCCGGCGTTCAGCTCGCCATTGGGCTTGGTGATCTGGAATAGCGCGAAGGTCGTGCCGATGCGGCCGAGATCGAGCTTGACGCCGGTCTCATATTGCTTGGTCCGGTACGGCGCCAGAACTTCGCCCGAGTTTGACGCACTGATCGGGGCGACGTCGCCGCGGCTGAGCCCTTCGATGTAGTTGGCATAGACCGACAGGTGCTCGATCGGGCGGATCACCAGACCGGCCATCGGCGTGGTGGCGGACTGGTCGTAGGAGGTCGTCAGCGCGCCGGTCGAGGTGGAGTAGTTGTGCGAGATCACCTGCTGGCGGCGGACGCCGAGCGTCAGCATCACGCGCTCGTCGAGCACCGACATCGTGTCGGCGATCGCGAAACCGTTGAGACGGGTGTCAGACAGCCGCGGCTTGAACGCCGGCACCGTATAGCTCTGTTCCGGCTGCACCAGCGGCGTATACAGGTTCGACAGATACGACTGTCCCGGCGGGAACGTGCGATACTGCTCGTCCTGATAGTGCGATCCCTGCACGGTGACTTCGTGATGGACGAAGCCGGTGTCGAATTTCGCCCGCACCCCGCCATCGAAGGTGAAGCGATTGACGTCGAGATTGTAGTACTGCGACGTCGTCGAAGTGTCGCCGCGGCTGTTGAGGATGGTCGGCAGGCCGAAGAACCGTTCGGCATTGGTCTTGGAGCCGCCGATGTTGCCGAACGCCGTCACCGAGTCGGTGAGGTCGAACTCGTTCTTCCACAGCGCCGAGGATTCCCGAATCCGCGACCATTCCCAGGTCTGCGTCAGGTTGTTGCTACCGACCGGCGCGGGCGGCACCGCGATGCCGCTGGTTGTGAAGAACGGACGCACCGGTGCGGTGATGTGCTCGTTCTGGGTCAGCGCGTAGATCCAGGTTCGGTAGCGCTCGCCTTGATAGTCGAAGGCCAGCGACCCGACCTGCAGACGGTCGTTCTGATGATCGATCGCGGTGTCGCCGCCGCCGAGCTTGCCGGTGAAGCGCAGGCCGAATTCACGCTGGTCGCCGAACCGCCGTGCGACATCGAGGTTGGTGTAGGCAAAGCCCTTGGACGCATAGCCGACGCCGATCCGGCTGAGATCGGCTTCGGCCCGTTTCGGCACCACGTTGATCACGCCGCCGACGCCGCCGTTCGGCGAGACGCCGGACAGCATCGCGGCGGGACCTTTGAACACCTCGATCCGGTCGACATAGTCGTTGAAGATTCGGAAATTCGGCGCGATGCCGTAGACACCGTCGAACGCGACCTCGCCGGCCGTTCCTTCGGCGATCGGAAAGCCGCGGATGTAAAACGAGTCCACCATGCCGCCCACCGGGCTCGTGACCCGAACCGAAGGATCCAGCAGCATCGCGTCGGCGACGGTCGCCGCCTGCTGATTGCGGATCGCCTCGTTGGTGTAGCTCGCCGTGGAGAATGGTGACCGGAAGGTGTCGGTGTTGCCGAGCATGCCCAGCCGGCTGCCACGGGCCACCTGACCTCCGGCGAAGGGCGCCGGCCGATCCGACGTCGCCGAGCGGTTTACCGCCCGCTCGGCAGAAGGCTGCGGTGCCGCGGTCGCCGTCCGCGCGCGAGCTGCGGTGCGGGCAACGCTTCGGCGAGGTGCAACAGCCGGCTTGCTGCGGACCGTGCGCGGCGCATCGACCGTAACTGACGGCAGAGCTGTTTGGGCGTGGCTTGACGTGGGGCAGGCTGCCAGCCATGCGCTGAGCACGACAAAGCTGGCGCTGCCGAGAGCTCGACAACGGGACATCGGTAAATCCTGATACGGCGGGGACGCCGCTTCGGTTGAGGGCGGTCTGATAGATGCAGCCGTTGCCGCACCTATTTCGCTTGCATCCGCGCCGCCGCCACGGCTTGGCCCGTCTATCCGCCGCAAGCGGATGTCAGCGGCGAGCGCTGAAATCTCGATCGAGAAGCAACTAAGCGTCAGGTCTAATCGGCAGAAGCTCCCCCTCGGCTCGGATTCAGTCGAGGGGCATCGTGCTCGTCGCGAGATTGTTGCTACAATTTTACCCCCGCGCCTTGGTGGGGGATCGCTCGCCGAAGGTCAACCGGACGTCGAGCAGAATAGATAGCTTCTACGTAGTCGCGCTCTGGATGCAATGTGGCGTTTTACATCTCGCGACGGCGAGTGATGCTGTGCTCACATCCGACCTCGCGCGGTGCAGAAGCGCGAAAGCGGGAGAAGGCGCCGGCAGGGGCGGCTCAGGCGGAGGGCGCAGAGAGTGCGGTCGCGATCGCTCGCAGGTCTTGCCAGGCGAGCCGTTTGTAGGTCGGCTGGCGTAGCAGGTAGGCCGGATGCAGCGTCGGCAGCGCGCGGATCGTCCGCGTGCCGGTATCGTAGTCGAACCACCGGCCGCGGGTCCGCATGATGCCGTCCCGGGTGCCGAGCAGTGCCTGGGTCGACGGGTTGCCGAGCGTGACCAACAGATCGGGGTCCACCAATTCGATTTGGCGCTTGATGAACGGCAGGCAGATCTGAGTCTCCTGCGGGGTCGGGGTTCGGTTGCCCGGAGGTCGCCATGGGATCACGTTGGCGATGTAGACCTTGCTGCGGTCGAGACCGATCGCCGCCAGCATCAGGTCGAGCAGTTTGCCGGAGCGGCCGACGAACGGCAGGCCCTCGATGTCTTCGTCGCGGCCGGGGGCCTCGCCGACCAGCATCAGCTTCGCCTGCGGGTTGCCGTCGGCGAACACCAGTTGCTTGGCGGTCCCGCGGAGCGCGCAGCCGTCGAACCTCTGCATCAAGTCGCGAAGGGCTTCCAGCGTCGGGGCGGTTGCGGCCGCTTCGCGGGCCGAGACGATCGCTGCGTCCGGCGTCGGCGGCGGCGCTGGCCGTGGCAGCTCTGGGCTCGTCTGCGTCTGTAAGGCCGGCTTGATGCTGCGTCGTGGTTCGGTGGCCTCGCTCGCTGGAGCCGGCACCGGCGCTGGCTCGGGCGTATCGTCGAGCATCCGGTTCACCGGATCCTCCGCCAAAGCGCAATCCACCCCCGCGTCCATATAGAACGCGAGCAATTGACGCAGGGTCGGCACGGGATCGGGTGTCATGCGAGGTGGTTTACCGTGGATGCGAGCCACAGAACAGCGGCCGCCGATCCTGTTTCATTCTGCAGTGCGAAACTAATTTTCGCAGCAACTGTCGCAACGCTGGAAAGATGAGGCAGCCGGTACATTTGGGTGGTTGTTCTTCTTCTAAAAATGCGAAAGAACACCCCTGGAAACGTTCCTGAGAGTCCTGCGAGAAAAAAGATGAGTGACGAAACGCTGCCGCCCCGCGAATCGATGGAATTCGACGTCGTGATCGTGGGTGCCGGCCCGTCGGGACTGTCCGCCGCGATCAGACTGAAGCAGATCAACCCCGAGTTGTCGGTGGTGGTCGTGGAAAAGGGCTCCGAGGTCGGAGCTCATATTTTGTCGGGCGCGGTGATCGACGTTTCGGCGCTCGACCGCCTGATGCCGAGCTGGCGCGAGGACGAGAGCTGCCCGCTGAAGACCCACGTCGAAGACGACCACTTCTACGTCATGACGGCGTCGAAAGCGCTCAAGGTGCCAAACATCATGGTGCCGCCGATGCTCGACAACCACAAGAATTTCATCGGCTCGCTCGGCGATCTGTGCCGCTGGCTCGGACCGAAGGCCGAGGAGCTCGGCGTCGAGATCTATCCCGGCTTTGCCGCCACCGAAGTGCTGTACGGCGACAATGGCGAAGTACGCGGCATCGCCACCGGCGACATGGGCATCGGCCGCGACGGCCAGCCGAAGGATTCCTATACCCGAGGCATGGAATTGCTCGGCAAGTACACGCTGTTTGCCGAAGGCGCGCGTGGCAGCCTGTCCAAGCAGCTCATCGCCAACTACAAACTCGACAAGGACTCCGATCCGCCAAAATTCGGCATCGGCCTGAAGGAAATCTGGCAGGTCGAACCGTCCAAGCATCGCAAGGGCCGGATCGCGCACTCGTTCGGATGGCCGCTGACCAACAACGTCGGCGGCGGCTCGTTCCTGTATCATTATGGGGACAATCTGGTGGCGGTCGGCTTCGTCGTGCATCTGAACTACGACGATCCCTACCTGTCGCCATTCGAGCAGTTCCAGAAGTTCAAGACCCATCCGTCGGTGGCGCCGACATTCGAGGGCGGCAAGCGGATCTCCTACGGCGCCCGCGCCATCACCGAAGGTGGCTGGCAATCGGTGCCGAGGCTGACCTTCCCGGGCGGTGCGCTGATCGGCTGCGCCGCGGGCTTCGTCAACGTGCCGCGCATCAAGGGCGTGCACAATGCCATCGGCTCCGGCATGCTGGCCGCCGAGCACGTTGCTGCGGCGCTGGCCGAAGGTCGCGCCAATGACGAGGTGAAGAGCTACGAAGAGTCGTGGCGCGAGTCGCCGGTCGGCCGCGACCTGTTCAGGATCCGCAACGTCAAGCCGCTGTGGTCGAAGTTCGGCACCGCGGTCGGCGTGGTGCTGGCCGGCTTCGAGATGTGGTGCTCGACACTCGGTTTCTCGGTGTTCGGCACGCTGTCTCACGGCAAGCCCGACCGCTCGACGCTCGATCCGGCGAAATCGCACCAGCCGCACAACAATCCGAAGCCGGACGGCAAGCTGACCTTCGATCGGCTGTCCTCGGTGTTCCTGTCGAACACCAATCACGAGGAAGACCAGCCGGTGCACCTCAAGGTCGCCGACATGCAGTTGCAAAAGGCGTCGGAACACGACGTCTTTGCTGGCCCGTCAGGCCGTTACTGCCCGGCAGCGGTGTATGAATGGGTCGAGGAGCCGACCGGTCCGCGCTTCGTGATCAACGCGCAGAACTGCGTGCATTGCAAAACCTGCGACATCAAGGACCCGAACGGCAACATCACTTGGGTTCCGCCGGAAGGCGGCGGCGGCCCGAATTATCAAGGGATGTGACCGCGCGGCTTTGGCCGCATGTTCTGGCCGGATGTCTTTGATCGCGCGTCTTTGACCACGCGTCCGTGAGCGGCAGCGAGGCCATACCTCGCTGCCCGGCCACGTTCCTGCCATGTTGCCACCGTCTCAATCGACCCGTCCGCCGTCGGCGCACGCGCGGGCCTGTGGCGCTGTGCGCCAGCGGTCCGATCCTTGCGGTGGAGCGCCAAACGCGGCATTGTCGTGGATGCGATGCTGCCGGCTCGGCGGCCGGGCCAACCGAGCCTTTTCCTGGAGCTAGGCAACCTTGATGCTTTCCCTTCGAAGCCGTCGATCGATGATCGTCGCCCTCGCGCTGGTGGCGACGCCGATCGCCGGACCGGCGCTGGCGCAGACACCGGATCATCCCGCCGATAACGCGGCGCAGTTTCCGACCAGCCAGGACCTGCGGACGATGACCACCGCGGGCAGCTATCTGGCTGCGCGCCACGCCAGCATCGAGCGCGACGCGGCCTCCGCGGCGGCGTTCTATCGCTCCGCGCTGCGCACCGATCCGAAGAACAACGAATTGCTCGATCGCGCCTTCATCTCCTCGCTCGCCGAGGGCGACATCGAGGAAGCGGTCAAGCTCGCCGATCGCGTGCTGAAGATCGACAAGTCCAACCGGGTTGCGCGGCTGGTGATCGGCATTCGCGATCTGAAGACCAAGAAATATTCCGCTGCGGTGCGCAACGTGAACCAGTCGGTGCGCGGCCCGATCACCGATCTGGTCGCCACGCTGATCTCGGGTTGGTCGATGTACGGCGCCGGCGACGTCAAGGGCGCGGTCGGCAGCATCGACAAGCTGGCCGGGCCGGAGTGGTATCCGATCTTCAAGGACCTGCATTCCGGCATGATGCTGGAGCTGGCGAACCGTCAGAAGGACGCCGGCGAACGGCTAGAGCGCGCCTACAAGCTCGACGATTCGGCGCTCCGCGTGGTCGAGTCCTATGCGCGGTGGCTGTCGCGGAACAAGAGCGACGCCGAGGCGCTCGCGGTGTATCAGGCGTTCGACAAAAAGCTGCCGCGCCATCCGCTGATCGAGGACGGTATTCGCGAGGTCAAGGCCGGCAAAAAACTGCCGCCGCTGGTCGACAGCCCGCAGGCCGGCGCCGCCGAAGCGCTGTACGGCATCGGTGCGTCGCTGACCCGTCGCGGCGGTGAGGATCTGGCGCTGGTGTATCTGCAGCTCGCGCTCTACCTCGAACCGAACCACGCGCTGGCGCTGCTGGCGCTCGGCGATCTCTACGAGTCGGTGAAGAAGCCGCAGATGGCGATCAAGGTGTACGAGCGCGTGCCGGCGTCCTCGCCGCTGAAGCGCAACGCCCAGATCCAGCTCGCCACCGATCTCGACGCCTCCGATCGCAGCGAGGAAGCGATCAAGATTCTCAAATCGGTGATCGCCGAGGACGGCAAGGATCTCGAAGCCATCATGGCGCTCGGCAATATCGAGCGCGGCCGCAAGAAGTTCGCCGATTGCGGCGAGACCTATTCGAAGGGCATCGACGCGCTCACCGGCGCCGAGAAGAACGCCTGGGTGTATTACTACTTCCGTGGCATCTGCGAGGAGCGCTCCAAGCAGTGGCCGAAAGCCGAGGCCGACCTGAAGAAGGCGCTGCAGATGCAGCCCGAGCAGCCGCATGTGCTGAACTATCTCGGCTATTCCTGGATCGATCAGGGCATCAACCTCGACGAGGCGATGACCATGATCAAGCGCGCCGTCGATCAGCGGCCCGACGACGGCTACATCGTCGACTCGCTCGGCTGGGCGTATTACCGGATCGGCGACTACGAGAACGCGGTGAAGACGCTGGAGCGGGCGATCGAGCTGAAGCCCGAGGATCCGACCATCAACGATCACCTCGGCGACGCCTATTGGCGCGTCGGGCGCACCCTCGAAGCCAAATTCCAGTGGGCGCATGCGCGCGACCTCAAACCCGATCCGGAAGAGCTGCCGAAGATCGAGGCCAAGATCGCGAACGGCCTGCCCGATGAGGACAAGGCGTCGGCGGCATCCGCCGACAAGAAGAAAGAAGACGGCAAGGGCGGCGGCTGAGCGCGACGCGATCGGCGTTGCGGCGCGGCTTTGCAGCCGCGCCTAAAAGGGGGGTGGAGCTTCGGTTCGAATTCGATCAGAACCGCTGTTCCAGGAGACGATTTCCGTGACTGACGGTTCTGCGACGACACTGCGCGACGAGGCCCGCGCCAAGGTGAACCTGACGCTGCGCGTGGTCGGCCGCCGGCCCGATGGCTACCATGAGCTCGACAGCGTGGTGGCGTTCGCCGACTGCGCCGACCGCTTGAGCTTGCAGCCGGGTCCGGAGCTGAGCCTCACCACCATCGGCCCAGGCGCGCAGGATTGCGGCGACAGTGCCGACAATCTGGTGCTGAAGGCGACGCGACTACTGGGCGAGCGGGTGCCGAACCTGACGGCCGGCGCCTTCACGCTCGACAAGCATCTGCCGGTCGCGGCCGGCATCGGCGGCGGCTCGGCCGATGCCGCGGCGGCGCTGCGGTTGCTGGCGCGCGTCAATGATCTTGCGGTCGACGATCCGCGCCTGGTCGAGGCGGCGCGGCTGACCGGTGCCGATGTGCCGGTGTGCCTGCCGTCGAAGCCCTGCATCATGACCGGCGTCGGCGAAAACCTGTCGCCGCTGCCACTGCCGCGAATGCCGGCCGTGATGGTCAATCCGCGGGTGCCGGTGGCAACCAAGGACGTGTTCGCTGCGCTCGGCCTGAAGCCCGGCTCGCTGACGATCGGTGCCACTGACGTTCTTGCCGCACCGACCTGGCCGGAAGCCAGCGCGCCGCTCGCGACTTGGATCGCGGCGCTCGAGGCCGGCACCAACGATCTCGAACCGCCGGCCCTCGAGGTCGAGCCCGTCGTCGGCTCCGTGCTGCAAGCGCTGCGCGCGACCGCCGGCGTTCAGCTCGCGCGGATGTCCGGCTCGGGAGCGACCTGCTTTGCGCTGTACGCCGACGATGCCTCGGCCCGCGCCGCCGCCGACACGCTCCGCGCCGCGAACCCCGGCTGGTGGGTCCACGCCGGCAGCTTGAGCTGACGGTCGCTTCAGCGGCGGTCAGCTCGGGGCGCGCGCAGCGCGAACCCGGGATCTCGCAGTTCAGAACATCTCGGGATTCCGGATCGCCGCTGGTGCGGCGTCCGGAATGACGGTGCGTGGGGCAGGCTCAGTGCGAGCGGGCGAGGCAGAATGCGACCACCTGCTCCAGCGCCGTCTTCATCGGCGAGGACGGGAACAGCGCCAGCGCGTCGACCGCCATCGCGCCGTAGTGATGCGCGCGCTGGATGGTGTCTTCGAGCGCCCGATGCTTGGTCATCAGCTTGATCGCCTGATCGAGATCGGCGTCCGAAATCTCGCCGCGCTCTAGCGACTTGATCCAGAACTCGCGCTCGGCATCGTTGCCGCGGCGGAACGCCAGCACCACCGGCAGGGTGATCTTGCCCTCGCGGAAGTCGTCGCCGACGTTCTTGCCGAGCTTGGCGGCCTTGCCGCCATAGTCGAGCACGTCGTCGATCAGCTGGAACGCGATGCCGATGTTCATGCCGAACGAGCGGCAGGCCGACTGCTCCGGCTTCGGCCGGTTGGCGATCGCCGGACCGACTTCGCAGGCGGCGGCGAACAATTCTGCGGTCTTGCCGCGGATCACCGCGAGATATTCGTCTTCGGTGGTTGCGGTGTTCTTGGCGGCGGCGAGCTGCATCACCTCGCCCTCGGCGATGGTGGCGGAGGCCGACGACAGAATGTCGAGCGCGCGCAAGCTGCCGACCTCGACCATCATCCGGAACGCCTGGCCGAGCAGGAAGTCGCCGACCAGCACGCTGGCCTCGTTGCCCCACAGCATCCGCGCCGACTTCTTGCCGCGCCGCATTTCGCTCTCGTCGACGACGTCGTCGTGCAGCAGCGTCGCGGTGTGCATGAATTCGACCGCGGCGGCGAGCTTGATGTGGCCGTCGCCGGTGTAGCCGGTGAGATTCGCCATCGCCAGCGTCAGCATCGGCCGTAGCCGCTTGCCGCCCGAAGAGATCAGGTGGTTGGCGACTTCCGGAATCATGGTGACGTCGGAGCCGGTCCGCGACAGGATGGTGGCGTTGACCCGCTCCATGTCCGCCGCAACGAGTTCGACCAATTGGTCGATCGAGGCGGTCGAGGGGCCCTCGAAGGGTACGATTACGGCCACGCTGGGTCTCCAAATTCCGGGGGCGGATGCGGCGAAGCTGCTCGCGTCATCCGTGCCTTGGTCTCATCGAGGCGCCGGCCGGCTCGACCATTCCGCGCCTCATTGCGGTTCCCTCTATAGCATGGGAACGACCCTGCAACGAGGCGATCGATCCCCCGCAACGGTCGGCGCGAGCTATAATGCAGGGACGACAGGAGAGGCAAGGTTGCGAGAACTGTTGCGGACCAACGACGCGGTACTGCTTTCGGCGGTAGGCGCGCTGCTCGACGGCGCCGAAATCGACCATTTGGTGCTGGATCAGAACATGAGCATTCTCGAAGGCTCGCTCGGGGTGATCCCGCGCCGGATCTTGGTGCATGACGACGATCTGCTTGCCGCGCGACGGCTGCTGACCGACGCCGGGCTCGCGCACGAACTCAGGTCCGATGGCTGAGCTGGTTGATCCGGCTGCGCAAAGCACCACCGAAGACGGCTTTCTTGGCGGTCGTCTCCGGTTGCGGCAGCCTGTTACCGGCCACCGCGCCGGCCACGACGCCATTCTGCTGGCGGCCTCGACGCGGGTACGGGCAGGCGACCGCATGGTCGAATTCGGCACCGGGGTCGGCGCTGCCGGATTGGCGGTGGCGTGCCGGGTCGAAGGGATTGTCCCGGTGCTGGTCGAGATCAATCCGAGCCTCGCCGCGCTCGCCCGCGACAATGCGCGCCGCAACGAGCTGGCGACCGAAATCGTCTGTCTCGACGTCACCGGTCCGGCCGAAGCATTCGCGGCGGCTGGGCTCGGTCCCGACAGCGCCGACGTGGTGTTGATGAACCCGCCGTTTCACGACGCCAGCCGGCATCGCGCCTCGCCCGATCCGGCGCGGCAGACGGCGCATCTGGCCACCGCAACCACGCTGGAAGCCTGGGTGCACGCGGCGCGGCGCCTGCTCAAGTCGGGCGGGACGTTGACGCTGATCTGGCGGGCGGATGGGCTCGCCGATGTGCTGGCGGCACTGGATCGCGGCTTCGGCAGCGTGGTGCTGCAGCCGGTACACAGTCATGCCGACAAGCCGGCGATCCGCATTCTGGTCCGTGCGACCAAAGGCGGCCGTGCCCCACTGCTGCTGATACCCAATCTGCTGCTCAACGACCCGTCCGGGCACCAGAGCCCGATAGCGCGGGCGGTGCTGGCGGGTGAGCAAATTCTGCCGCTGGCGCGATCCTGACCCGCGGCTGGGCAAAAACTGCGCAGCTCGAACTACTGCGGCTGCGGCCCCTTATTCTTGGCCGGCGCACTGGTGACGTGAACGGCCGTCAAAATCGCCCCGATCAACAGCATCAGCAGGTAAATTTTCATTGGTCCCTCCGCTGCGGCGTTGCAGCCTCGTCCCTATATGAAGCCTGCGTTGCAAAACACGTTCCATACCTACCAAATGGTGATATCCGCGATGGTCGACAATAGGATGAAGCGATGAGCGATGCTGCGATCAGCGGTCGCAGCGAGCAGGGGTGGCTCGCCGGTCTCGGCAACTGGATTCCGGCGCGCTTTCGGCGGGACATGCCGGTGGTGCCGGTGGTCCGCCTGTCGGGCACGATCGGCGCGGTGACGCCGCTGCGGCCCGGTCTCACGCTCGCCGGGGTCGCCAAGCTGCTCGACCGTGCGTTCTCCACCCGTAACGCCAAGGCGGTGGCGCTGGCGATCAACTCGCCGGGCGGCTCACCGGTGCAGTCGCGTCTGATCTACTTGCGGATCCGCGCGCTCGCCGCCGAGAAGAAGCTGCCGGTTTATGCATTCGTCGAGGACGTCGCGGCGTCCGGCGGCTACATGATCGCCTGCGCGGCCGACGAGATCTATTGCGATCCTTCGTCGATTCTCGGCTCGATCGGCGTGGTCGGCGGCGGCTTCGGCTTCCAGGAACTGATCAGGAAGATCGGCGTCGAACGCCGTCTCTACACCGCCGGCGAGCGCAAGGCGCAGCTCGATCCGTTCCTGCCCGAAGACCCGCAGGAAGTCGCGCGGCTGAAGGTGCTGCAGCAGGAAATCCATGCGCTGTTCATTGCGCTCGTGAAGGAGAGCCGCGGCGCCCGGCTGAAGGGCGAGGAGTCGCAATTGTTCACGGGCGAGTATTGGGCCGGTGCCACCTCGGTGTCGCTCGGCCTTGCCGATTCGATCGGCGATCTGCGCGCGGTGCTGCGCGGAAAATTCGGTGACAAGGTTCGCACCCCGCTGATCTCGCCGCCGACCGGACTGCTCGCCAACCTGACGCGCAAATCCGGCGGGGCGGAAGCTGCCCTCGACGGCGTCGCCGCGCTCCCCGAAACAATGATTACGGCGCTGGAAACCCGGGCGATCTGGGCCAAATACGGCTTTTAAGCGATGCCGGCGGCGCGGCGGCCGCGCCATTTGGTCCCGTCAGCGTGAGTTGCGAGTGATCACCCACTGAGCGAAGATGCAACAGAGGCGTGACGCGACTCAAGGAGAGAGGTTGGACGATGCCGCCGCTGCTCGTATTGGCTGGAAGCCTGGTCGGCATCGCCATGGTGCGGTGGGCCTTCCGTACCGCCGGGCGTGTGAATCAGGAGCTCGAGGTCGCCCGCGCCACAATGTTCGCCGATGCCGACCGCACCGAGCTGCCGACGCTGCGGCTCGATCCTGTCACCGGTGCCTATCGGCCGGGCTGAGCTCCCGCCAGACTGACCTTTTTGATCGGTGATCTTGGAATCGCTGCGCCGGCCCGGAGGGCGGGGCATCACCCATCGGGCCGGCGCGCAACCTTGGAGGTTGCTGACTTTTAGGAGCGGCCGAGCGAGCCGCTCAGCAGCGGTGCGACCACCAGCACGACCAGCACAGCGCTCACCGTTTGAAAGGCTGTCATTTCGGCTCCCCGTCGTTTCGGCGACGCTCCTCGGCCGCGCGCCATCTCCCTGGAGGCCGATGGTTACCCATCAGTTGCTAACGAATTTCAGCTTTTACAGACCGCTACGGCGGGTGGTTAAGGACGCGTTAACCGGCGATTTGGCCCGTCCATCGCCTTGATTTGCCGGGGCGCGGCCGATACGGTCCGGCCGCTTTTCCAAAAACCCTCGTGAATCCAAAGCCGATCATGGACCCGACGCCTCCGCACATGCGCCCGGAACGCTCGTTCCAGGGCCTGATCCTGACGCTGCAGCGCTTCTGGGCCGATTACGGCTGCGTCATCCTGCAGCCCTACGACATGGAAGTCGGCGCCGGCACCTTCCACCCCGCCACCACGCTGCGCGCACTCGGCCCGAAGCGCTGGAATGCGGCTTACGTGCAGCCGTCACGCCGGCCGAAGGACGGCCGCTACGGCGAGAACCCGAACCGGCTGCAGCACTACTATCAGTTCCAGGTGATCCTGAAGCCGTCGCCGCCGAACATCCAGGATCTGTATCTGCAATCGCTGGCCGCGATCGGGGTCGACACCGCGCTGCACGACGTGCGCTTCGTCGAGGACGACTGGGAAAGCCCGACGCTCGGCGCCTGGGGCCTCGGCTGGGAGTGCTGGTGCGACGGCATGGAAGTCAGCCAGTTCACCTACTTCCAGCAGGTTGCCGGCGTGGAATGTTCGCCGGTCGCCGGCGAACTGACTTACGGGCTCGAGCGGCTGGCGATGTACGTGCAGGGCATCGACCGCGTCTACGACCTCAACTTCAACGGCCGCGACGGCGACGACAAGGTCACCTACGGCGACGTGTTCCTGCAGGCCGAGAAGGAATACTCGAAGCACAATTTCGAGGTCGCCGACACCGAGATGCTGTTCGAGCAGTTCAAAATGGCCGAGGCCGCCTGCAAGAAATATCTCGACGCCGGCTGGGTGATGTCTGCCGATGGCGTCAAGCGCGAAGCCCACGCCATGGCGCTGCCGGCCTACGACCAGTGCATCAAGGCCAGCCACGTATTCAACCTGCTCGACGCCCGCGGCGTGATCTCCGTCACCGAACGCCAAAGCTACATCCTCCGCGTCCGCGAACTGGCGAAGGCTTGCGGCGAGGCGTGGGTACATACGGAAGCGGGACGGGCAGATTAAAAGCGACAGCGCCTCTGCTCCCCTCCCCCTTGCGGGCGGGGGCGGGGGTGGGGGTCCACGGATGCAGACTTCAATGTTCGGATCGCCAGCGATGATCGACGATCGCCAGCGGTACTTCGCGCAGATGATGCGCCAGAATCCGACGGACGCCGAGCGGTTGCTGTGGCAGCGCTTGCGGCACGACCTCGTGCTGGCAAACTCGCATTTTCGCCGGCAAGTGGTGATCGGGCCCTTCATCGTCGATTTCGCCAGCCGCGGCGCCAAGCTGGTGATCGAACTTGATGGCGGTCAGCACGATGAGCAGCGCGCCGCGGACGAAGCGCGAAGTCGTTACATCGAGGCTCAAGGCTATCGCGTGCTTCGCTTCTGGAACAACGATGTGTTCGGCAATCTCGACGGTGTTCTCGCCGAGATTCAGTCCGCGTTGCCCCCCACCCCCGACCCCTCCCCGCAAGGGGGAGGGGAGCCAAAACCGCGCGCTCCGCGTAAGCCGCGCCGGCCGCGCAGTTGCGGGGAGGCGAGCTGATGAATTCTCTTTGCGGACTTCGCGATGGCGAAGTCAGTCTTTTTCCCAGGCACTGCGCCGTCTCCCCTCCCCCTTGCGGGGAGGGGTCGGGGGTGGGGGTGCCGCGCGCACGGAATCGAATCTAAATGCCTGACCTCCTCCTCGAACTGTTCTCCGAAGAAATCCCGGCGCGGATGCAGGGGAAGGCTGCTGATGATCTGAAGCGGCTGGTCACCGACAAGCTGGTCGCCGAAGGTCTCGTCTATGAGGGCGCCAAGGCGTTTGCGACGCCGCGGCGGCTGACATTGACGGTGCACGGCATTCCGGCGCGGCAGCCGGATCTGAAGGACGAGCGCAAGGGGCCGAAGGTCGGCGCGCCGGACGCGGCGGTGCAGGGCTTTCTGAAAGCGACCGGGCTCGCCTCGCTCGACGAGGCCAAGATCCAGCGCGATCCGAAGAAGGGCGACTTCTACGTCGCGCTGATCGAGAAGCCGGGCCGGCCGGCGATCGAGGTGATCGCCGAATTCCTGCCCGTCATCGTCCGCACCTTCCCGTGGCCGAAGTCGATGCGCTGGGGCGAGCGCTCGCGCAAACCGGGCGCGCTGCAATGGGTGCGGCCGCTGCATTCGATCGTCGCGACCTTCGGCATCGACACCGAAGAGCCCGACGTGGTGCATTTCAACGTCGACGGCATCGAGGCCGGCCAGACCACGCGCGGCCATCGCTTCATGGCGCCGGATGCGTTCGAGGTGCGCCGCTTCGAGGACTACGAGGCCAAGCTGTTCGCCGCCAAGGTCGTGCTCGATCCGGCCCGGCGCGAGGACATCATCCTGGCCGATGCCAAGACGTTGGCTCAGGCGCAGAACTACGAACTGGTCGAGGACCAGGGCCTGCTCGACGAAGTCTCCGGTCTGGTCGAATGGCCGGTGCCGCTGATGGGCTCTTTCGACAAGGACTTCCTGACGATTCCGGACGAAGTGATCCGCGCCACCATCCGCGCCAACCAGAAGTGCTTCGTGGTCGCCGATCCCGCGACCGGCAAACTCGCCAACAAGTTCATCCTGACTGCGAACATCGAAGCCAGCGACGGCGGCGCCGCCATCACCGCCGGCAACGAGCGCGTGATCCGCGCGCGGCTCTCGGACGCGAAGTTCTTCTACGAAACCGATCTGAAGACCAAGCTGGAAGACCGGCTGCCGAAGTTCGACCAGATCGTGTTCCACGAAAAGCTCGGCACCCAGGCGGAGCGCATCGCGCGCATCGAGCGCCTCGCCGCCGAGATCGCGCCGCTGGTCGGTGCCGATGTCGAAAAGACCAAGCGCGCTGCGAAGCTCTGCAAGGCGGACCTGCTGACCGAGGTCGTCGGCGAATTCCCCGAGCTGCAGGGCCTGATGGGCAAGTACTACGCGCTCGCCCAGGGCGAAGATGCGTCGGTGGCGGCTGCGTGCGAAGAGCACTACAAGCCGCAGGGCCCGAACGATCGCGTGCCGACCGATCCGGTCAGCATCGCGGTGGCGCTCGCTGATAAGCTCGACACGCTGGTCGGGTTCTGGGCGATCGACGAGAAGCCGACCGGCAGCAAGGACCCGTATGCGCTGCGACGGGCGGCGCTGGGGGTGATTAGGCTGCTGTTAGAGAGAGAACTGCGTATCAATCTTTGGCCGACTTATCTTCACGCGCTTTTGCCCATGACACGTCGATGGGTTCGCCAGCAGGCAATCGAGAATAAGCGTCCCTTTGACGAGCTTGGTGAGAAGATTGATCTTTCGCCGGTTTTGGCACATTGGGTCGAAAAGGTGCGCCAACAAGGTGAGTCGCTCGCGGACCAAGAGCGCGACAAGGCGGCCGCGCTCTGTAATGATCTCCTCTCCTTCTTTGCCGATCGCCTCAAAGTCCAGCTCCGAGATCAGGGCGCCCGCCACGACCTCGTCGACGCGGTGTTCGCGCTCGAAGGGCAGGACGACATTCTGATGATCGTTCGCCGCGTCGAGGCGCTGGCGGCGTTTCTTGCGACCGACGACGGCAAGAACCTGTTGGCCGGCACCAAGCGTGCCGCCAACATCCTGCGCATCGAGGAGAAGAAGGACGGCCGCGCCTATGATGGCGCGCCGGATGCGTCGCGGTATGCGCAGGACGAGGAGAAGGCGCTGGCCGCCGCGATTGAACGCGCCAAGGTGGACGCCGAAGCGGCCGTCGCCAAGGAGGACTTCGCCGCGGCGATGACCGCGATGGCGGGCTTGCGGCCGGCGGTCGATGCGTTCTTTGACAAGGTGACGGTCAACGCTGACGACAAGGCCGTCCGCGAGAACCGCCTGAAGCTGCTGGGCGAAATCCGCGCCGCGACGCGCGCGGTGGCGGACTTCTCGAAGATCCAGGACTAACGGCGGCTGTTGGTCCGCCGCGCCAGCCGCTTCCACGCCACGTCATTGCCGGGCTCGACCCGGCAATCCATCCTTCTTCCCAAGGTGTCTTCGCAGACGCGCTAAGCGCGCGATGGATGCGCGGGTCGAGCCCGCGCATGACGCCGGGTGTGGGGCAGCCTCCTTGCCGTGGCCGCCGTCACGTCATTCCGGGGCGCTCGCGTCAGCGAGCGAACCCGGAATCCCGATGTGGTCGTGCACGGCACCCGCCGCGCGCCTCGCTGCGTCCCCCTTTGCGATAACTGCGAGATTCCGGGTCTGCGTGCTGTCGCACGCATCCCGGAATGACGGTGCTTTTGGTGAAGGTGTCCGGCGTCTGCTCCGCCCCACCACGAGTCATTCCGGGGCGCCGCGTAGCGGCGAGCCCGGAATCCATAGCCACCGATGTTGGTGGTGGAGCAGGGCGTGTCGACGGCTATGCCTCCCGGTGAGTTCAGCGAGTATGGATTCCGGGCTCACGAGCTTTGCTCGTGTCCCGGAATGACGGAGGGGGAGGGCGTGTCCTCGAGGAAGCCCCCAGTACCCCTCAAAACCTGCACCGATCAGCAACATCGCGAAATGATTAACCGGTCGTTAACCATGTCCTGACAGGTTGGCGGTCGGTAACGGTTCCTTAACCGTACTCCTCGGCAGCGGGGCGCTACGCCATGACCAGCATCACCAACGGGCTGAACAATTACGCGCAATATGGTGCCGCCTATGCGCGGACTGCGGGCGTGCAGACCTCGCTGGCCAGCATCCTGAACGGCAGCGGCGACGACGTGCTGCCGGGCGCCAGCAACAATGCGGCGACTCAGTTGACGCTGTCGGCGGCGGCGCGGGCGCAGCTCGCCGGCGGTTCATCCAAGGACTTCTCCGCGGTGATCAGCGACAGCCGCGCCGCGGTCGACAAGCTGTACAAGGCGGCCAACGTCACCGCGCCGTACAACGACAGCGGCAAGCCGACGATCGATCTGTCGGGGCTGGATCGCCGGGCGCAGTTCGCGATCGCCTCCAACGCCGGCGGCCGGTTCACCGACGCCGAGCAGACGCTGGCGGCGACCACCCGGATCTCGCAGTTCAACGATGCGCTGTCGCCGGCGACGCAGACCGCCAACCTGATCGGCGACTACAGCACCGTCTACAAGGCCGCTGCCAGCTATCTCGACGGCGCCTCCAGCGAAGAGAAGGCGACCGCGACCTGGCAGGCCGAGCGCGCCGCGATCACCAAGGGGCTGGCGGCGACGCAGAGCGATCCGTCCAAGATCCCCTCCGGCATCAGCAACGATCCGGTCGCCGCCTATCTGGCGCGTTATCCGTCCGGCAGCACCACCACCACCCAGGATTTCGGCAGCGTCGCAAAGCAGGCCCGCGCCGCGCTCGACGATCAGGCCAAGCAGGCGACCGCCGCCGGCAAGCTGCTGGTATACGATCCGGCGCGCAAGACCGGCCAGCAGGCGGATCTGTCAGGGCTCGACAATCGTGCGCTGTCGGCGATCTCGCTCAACAAGGACGACCTGTTCTCCAAGGAAGAGGTGTTCGCCGCCAAGCGCGAGCTCGATGGCCGCAACCGCGCCAGCATTCTGACTGCGCTGAAGCAGAGCCAGACCTCCGGCAATCCGGCGGATTTCAGCCTCGGCCTGCTCAACGCCTATGCGGGCATGAGCGCCGAGGAGCGCACCGCGACCAACTGGACGCCGGCATTCCGCGACAATGCGGTGCAAAGCTACAAGGCGACCAACTCACTGCTGTCGATGCTGAAGAGCAGCTAGCGCCCCGGCCGCGGCTCAGGTCGCGACCTGCGTCAGCCATGCGGCCAGCGCGACGCCGCCGATCGCCAGAGCCACCAGCACCACCGCGCTCGGCCAGGTCCGCCGCCCGCCGAACGCCACCGCATAGGCGGCCTTCAGCACGTTGTTGGAAGAAGCCGCGATCAGCACCGCGATCACCACCGCATGTTCGCCGATGCCGGCGGTGCCGCCCTGCGCCAGGTTGAGCACGAAGGGGTCGATGTCGGAGAAGCCGACGATCGCCGCCAGCCAGTAAATACCCTGCGTGCCGAATTCGGTTTTCACCCAGGTCGAGGCCAGCGAGATCGCCACGAACAGCACCGCGAACACGGCGGCGGCGCCGAGTTCGAGCGGGTTGCCGCGCTCCGACGGCTGGGTGGCTTCGCCGGCCGGCGCCTTGACGATCAGGTATTGCACTGCTGCGATCGCCAGGGCGACCGCGGCGAGGCCCAGCATCGGTGCCGCCAGCGCGTGCGCCAGCGCCATGTTGAACACCGCGATCACCACCAGGATGCGCAGATACATGATGCCGGTGGCGAGCGTGATCCCGGCCGTCGCCTGACGGCGGAACGTCTCGCTGACGGCAGCCTGCCGCGCCAGCACCACGGTGGTGGCGGTCGAGGAATACAGCCCGCCGAGCCCGGCCATCCACAGCCCCTGCGCGGCGCGCTGCCAATAGCGCTGTGCCAGATAGCTCGCATAGGACAGCGCCGACACCAGCGTCAGCGATAGCCACACCTGCCGCGGCGTGATGCTGGTGAGCGAAGTCACCGGCTCGGCCGGCAGCAGCGGCAGCACCACACCGCTGAGGATCAGGAATTGCGCCGCCGTGGTGATCTCGCGGGTGTCGACCTTGCGCACCAGCCGGTGCAGCCAGTCGCGCCCCGTCAGCAGCATCACGGCCGCCACCGTCACGCCCACGGCGACCCAATGCGGCAACGCGAGCGCGATCGCGCCAAGCAGGTAGGCGTGGATGTTGAGCAGTAGCACCACCAGCCCGGCATTGCGTTCGCCCTGGTCGTCACGCTCGCGCAAATGCACCGTGTAGAAGATCGACAGCCAGACGCCGAGCACCAGCAGTCCGCCGGTGAAAGCGATCAGATGCGCCGGATCGAGCCAGTACAGCATACCGCCGCCGAGCGACAGCAGCGGGAAGGTTCGGACGCCGCCGGGGCGCGCAGATTTGCGCTGCTCGAAGAAATCCTCGAACGCGAAGCCGAGAAAGAAACTCAGCAGCAACAACAGCGCCAAGCTGTGAACGGAAGGTGTAGCGATCGTCGGCATCGGCAAGGGCCGCTCCTGCGCGGAACGGGTTCGGCGCGGAGGACGGCCGCGACGCCGGCGCGCGAACCGAGCCGGCCCGGAACTCTAGCAGGCGGTGCGGGGCGGGAGAAGTGATGTCGAGATGCTGCGGCGGACGTGGAAGAGCCCCGCCCGGCGGGGGAACGGGACGGGGCTCTCCGATCCGGCCGCATCGGTTGCGTCCGGACCCACGTTCAAGCGATTTGCGCATCCACCTGAACGATCAGATTGCAGCGGCCGCGAAATCGGCCGTACCGGCTCGGTGTTGTTGAGGCAATGCCGGCGCTTGCCCGATGTTCCTTGCCCGGATGTCGCACCGGCCGTGATTTTCGCGGTGCAGGGAACCTGGAGCCGGCCGGGGCGTCATCAGCCGCCGGTATCGTTCCTTGCCAGCGTCCGCTACCAATTCGCTCTGCGATTCGATCGTGATCGCTTCCCTCCGCCGGAGACCATCTGCCATGACAATCACCACTGCCCACATTCCAGCCATCGTTGCGCTGATCGCCGGTATCCTGATTCTGGTCATGCCGCGGCTGCTGAACTTCATCGTCGCGCTGTATCTGATCTGCGTTGGATTGATCGGCCTCGGAGCATTGCGTTTCTTGCATCTTTAGTCGTCTTAGGTTCCGCCGCCTTGCTTGCGACTGCCAAAACGTGGTCTAAAGCGCCCGTTTTCTGTTTCTCTTTCGCGGACCGTTGAGAGCCATGGCCAAAGCCGCTTCGAAGAAGAAGACCGCCCTGAAATCCAAGTCTTCCGGGACTGTGCGTGGAAAGGGCGCTGCCGCGTCGAGTGCACGCAAGGCAGTGGCGAAGAGCCCGCCGAAGCCGGCCAAGAAGGCTGTTAGCAAGCCGGCCGCCAAGCCCGCCGCAAAGGCACCCGCGAAGTCGAAAGCAGTGACCAAGCCGGCCGCCAAGACCGCAACCAAAGCCGCGGTGACCAAGGCCGCCGCGAAGCCCGCGACCAAGCCGGCCGCGAAGGCCGTTGCCAAGCCCGCCAAGAAGGCCGCGGCGAAAGCAGCCGCCGCGCCGAAGGCCGGAAAGTGGGTCTACACGTTCGGCGACGGCAAGGCCGAAGGCCGCGCCAACATGCGCGATCTGCTCGGCGGCAAGGGCGCCAACCTCGCCGAGATGGCCAATCTCGGCCTGCCGGTGCCTCCGGGCTTCACCATCCCGACGTCGGTCTGCACCTACTTCTACGCCAACGGCAAAACCTATCCGAAGGAGCTGCAGGTTCAGCTCGAGCGCGCGCTCGATCATGTCGGCAAGCTCACGGGCAAGAAGTTCGGCGACGCCAAAAACCCGCTCTTGGTGTCGGTCCGCTCCGGCGCCCGCGCCTCGATGCCGGGCATGATGGACACCGTCCTCAATCTCGGCCTCAATGACGAGACCGTCGAGGCGCTGGCGGAGAAGTCCGGCGATCGGCGCTTCGCCTATGACAGCTATCGCCGCTTCATCACGATGTATTCCGATGTGGTGCTCGGTTTCGAGCATCATCACTTCGAGGAGATCCTCGACGCCTACAAAGACGCCAAGGGCTTCACCCTCGACACCGATCTCGATGCCGACGACTGGGTTGAACTGGTCGGCCAGTACAAGGACGCGGTGGCGCGCGAGACCGGCGAAGACTTCCCGCAGGAGCCGCATGCGCAGCTTTGGGGCGCGATCGGCGCGGTGTTCTCATCGTGGATGAACGCCCGCGCGGTGACCTACCGCCGCCTGCACGACATTCCCGAGTCCTGGGGCACCGCCGTCAACGTCCAGGCGATGGTGTTCGGCAACATGGGTGAGACGTCGGCGACCGGCGTCGCCTTCACCCGCAATCCGTCGACCGGCGAAAGCCGGCTGTACGGCGAATTCCTGATCAACGCGCAAGGCGAGGACGTCGTCGCCGGCATCCGCACCCCGCAGGACATCACCGAGCATGCCCGCATCGAGTCCGGCTCCGACAAGCCGTCGATGGAAATGGCGATGCCCGATGCGTTCAAGGAGCTGACGCGGATCTACACCCTGCTGGAAAAGCACTACCGCGACATGCAGGACATGGAGTTCACGATCGAGCAGGGCAAGCTGTGGATGCTGCAGACCCGCGGCGGCAAGCGCACCGCCAAGGCGGCGCTCCGAATCGCGGTCGAGCTCGCCAACGAAGGCCTGATCAATCGTAAGGACGCCGTGACCCGGATCGAGCCGGGTTCGCTCGATCAGCTCCTGCATCCGACCATCGACCCCAATGCCAAGCGCGACGTCATCGCCACCGGCCTGCCGGCCTCGCCCGGCGCCGCCTCGGGTGAGATCGTGTTCTCGTCGGACGAAGCCGCCAAGCTGCACGCCGACGGCCGCAAGGTGATCCTGGTCCGGATCGAGACCAGCCCCGAAGACATCCACGGCATGCACGCTTCGGAAGGCATCCTCACCACCCGCGGCGGCATGACCTCGCACGCCGCCGTGGTGGCGCGCGGCATGGGCAAGCCCTGCGTCTCCGGCTGCGGCACGATCCGCGTCGATTACGGCCGCGGCACGATGATGATCGGCTCGCGCACCTTCAAGGCCGGCGACATCATCACCATCGACGGCGGCAACGGTCAGGTGCTGGCCGGCAAGATGCCGATGATCGAACCGGAACTGTCCGGCGACTTCAACACGCTGATGAGCTGGGCCGACGAAGTCCGCAAGCTCAAGGTGCGCGTCAACGCCGACACTCCGGCCGACGCCCGCACGTCGATCAAGTTCGGCGCCGAGGGCATCGGCCTGTGCCGCACCGAGCACATGTTCTTCGAAGAGACCCGCATCCGCACCGTGCGCGAGATGATCCTCGCCGAAGACGAGCAGTCGCGCCGCGCCGCGCTCGCCAAGCTGCTGCCGATGCAGCGCGCCGATTTCGTCGAGCTGTTCGAGATCATGAAGGGCCTGCCGGTGACGGTGCGCCTGCTCGATCCGCCGCTGCACGAATTCCTGCCGCACACCCAGGCGGAGATCGAGGAAGTGGCGCGGGCGATGAACGCCGATCCGCGCCGGCTCGCCGACCGCGCCCGCGAGCTCGCCGAGTTCAACCCGATGCTCGGCTTCCGCGGCTGCCGTCTGGCGGTCGCCTATCCGGAGATCGCCGAGATGCAGGCCCGCGCGATCTTCGAGGCCGCTGTCGAGGCCGAGAAGCGCACCGGCGAGCAGGTCGGCCTCGAAGTGATGGTGCCGCTGATCGCGACCCGCGCCGAGTTCGAGCTGGTCAAGGCCCGGATCGACGCCACCGCGCAGGCGGTGAACCGCGATACCGGCAGCGACCTGAAGTACCAGGTCGGCACCATGATCGAACTGCCGCGCGCCTGCCTGATGGCCGGCGACATTGCCGAGAGCGCCGAGTTCTTCTCGTTCGGAACCAACGATCTGACGCAGACGACGTTCGGCATCAGCCGCGACGACGCCGCCAGCTTCCTCGGCACCTACATCGAGAAGGGCATCTTCACGGTCGATCCGTTCGTCTCGGTGGACCGCGACGGCGTCGGCGAGCTGGTCCGAATCGGCGTCGAGCGCGGTCGCAAGACGCGCTCCAGCCTCAAGGTCGGCATCTGCGGCGAACACGGCGGCGATCCGGCGTCGGTGGCGTTCTGCCACGAGATCGGCCTGAACTACGTGTCGTGCTCGCCGTACCGCGTGCCGATCGCGCGGCTCGCCGCGGCGCAGGCCGCGCTCGGCAAGGGGATCGCCAGCCAGGCATAACCGCGCTTCGTACCATCGACCACGAACTTCGAACGGCCGGGCTTCGTCCCGGCCGTTGCTGTTTCGGGCCGTGTGGTATCGGTGCGCCGCCGCGATCGCAACGTCTCGTTAACGACGTCTCACAACGCGATCTTAACCAACTCCGTGAAGCTCCGATTCACTACGCCCGCAACCGGTTCCACGAACTAACAGCTTGCCGTTGCGTGTTGCGCGCGTGCATCTGTCATTAACGCACGGGCAACTTTAATCGGATAACAACGGAAACGATCAACTTGTCCGAAACCGTCGGACTTGATCGCGAGTAAGCGTTGCGTGAGCGTATCGATGTCAGTCATGCGTAACCGGTCGAAGGGCGCACGGATTGCGTCCTTCGGCCTCGGGGTCTGTGTCTTCGCGGCGCTGCCCAATGAAATCGGACACCAGGATATCGCGTCGCTGCTGGTTCGGCAGACCGGCGTCACCGAGCGCTGGCAGAAGCGGATGTTCGCCTCTTCGCTCGGTTCCGTTCAGGTCGCGACGTTCTCGTTCGGCCGGCCGATCGGCACCTGGGCGCCGCAGCTCGGCGCTACGCGACTCGTCAGCATCGAAGGGCGCAGCGGCGGTCTGGCTACGACCCGCAACCCGCTGCTGGATGCGCCGTCGCGCTATCAAGCCTCTGACTATCCGAAGGTCGACCGCACCCTGAAGGGGGATCGCCTGGCGCTCGCCAAACCGGAACAGACTCCGCATCTGGAAGTCGCTCCGGAGTCCGACGATGCAGGATCGCAGACGCCGAACGTGACCGGCGCCAAGACCAGTGAGCAACTCCCGGATACCGAACCGAACGTGGCGGTCTTCGCGGCCGACGCCGCACCCGCGCTCGATCCCGAGCTCGCCGAGGCGCTGCAGTCGGAACCATTGCCGCAATACGACGGCTCGCTACCGCCGGATGCGCAGCAGCATGCGTCCCAGCCCGCCGCGGCTGCGACGCGGCGCGATCCGTTCGCGTTCAAGACTGTCAGCCTGTTCTTCGGCACCGGCTCGCTCGGTGGCATGGAAGAGACGCTGGAGCAGTGGCAGCCCGGCCAAGAGCCGATCATCGTCTCGCCGAATGCCGCCGATCCGGACATGAAATCGCCGCAGGTGGCGTCGGTCGATCCGACCGCATCCGGCGAGACCATCGCCGGCAAGGGCCAGGTCAATTCCGATCATCACGTCAAGACCCCGGCCGAACGCCTCGGCCTCGTCGCAGGTTCGCAGCTCTGGGCCAAGCACGAGAAGTGCCTGGCGGAGGCGGTTTATTTCGAATCCCGCGGCGAGAAGGTGCGCGGCCAGATCGCGGTGGCGCAGGTGGTGCTGAACCGCGCGTTCTCCGGCTTCTACCCCAGCAACGTCTGCGGTGTCGTGTATCAGAACAAGAACCGCCGCTACGCCTGCCAGTTCACCTTCGCCTGCGACAACGTCGCCGACGTGGTCCGCGAACCGGAGATGTGGGATCGCGCCCGCAAGATCGCCCGCGCGATGCTCGACGGTAAGCTGTGGCTGCCCGAGGTCGGCAAGTCGACTCATTACCACGCGTACTGGGTGCGGCCGTCGTGGGTCCACGAGATGAAGAAGATGTACAAATTCGGCGTACACACCTTCTATCGTCCGCGCGCCTGGGGCGACGGCAGCGATGCCCCGAGCTGGGGCAGCGCGGCCGAAACCGCCTCGATCTCCGCCCGGCTCGCCGAAGCCGCCAAGAGTTCGGCCGAGATTCAAGCCAAGGGCAATTAATCCGCGCGGTGCCGGCGTCCGCCAAGCCGGACGGTCCGGCCGGCGGCTGTTGTCACTTGATCGGCGTGGCTCGTGGTCAGGCGCTGAGATCCGTCTGCCGTTCCGACGACGACGGCGATGACTGATAAGATGTTGCGCCCTGCGCCGAGGTGCGCTGGCCCGCCTCAACCATCGCGGCGAACGCAGCGTCGAGTTGCTCCCGGCTGTAGGTCGAAGACGTACTCTCGCGCGGCTTCCATTGCGACTGCGTGATCGCCGTGGATGCCTTCTCGATCGTCCCGCCGAGCCGCTTGGCGTAGTTCTCCGCTCGCCATTGTGCGAGATTCGGACCGAGCAACCCGGGTGGGTCCTGCAGGTCGCCGACTGCGCCCGCGGCGCGGTTGGACATTTCCGAGACCCCGCTGTTGTAGACGGTCGCGACCACCTTTCCGTCGACCTTGATCTGGGCGTAGGTATTCTCGGGTGCGTTGTCCGCAGGGCCGGCCGGTGGGTCGTTTGCGCGCTGCATCGTCAGCCAGGCCGTTGCCAGCATGTCGCGCAGCTCCGGAACATCCAACGCCGAGATCGGTGTTCCTCCGGTCAAACGTTTGACCTGCGAGACGTCGATCTGAAATCCGCCTGCATCGCTGCTGGATGTCGTCGTCGCCGCGTTGTCGGATGCCGTCGTGCTACGCGTCGAACCGGTGACTGCCGAGGGGCGCGCATAGGCCGAATTCTGGCCGACTCCCGTTGTGATCATCACCTGTCCTCGCGGTCTTCCCGTAAATGCCTCAAAAGATACGAGGCAAGTTCCGGGCCGCCGAGGAACGTTGAAAGTGCGAGCCTTTTTGATCGAGAAAGCGCGACCGGCCGGCAATTCCCGCCGTGCGCGGCAGAAATTTCCGAACGCCCGTCGCGCTGAGGCTGCTACGCGTCGATGTCCAGCGCCACGTCGAAGTTCGGTGCCGAGTGCGTCAGCGCACCGGAAGAAGCGTAGTCGACGCCGGTGGCGGCGATGCTGCTGATCGACTCGCGGGTGACACCGCCGGAGGCTTCGAGCACGACGCGGCCGGCACTCATCGCCACCGCCTGCTTCAAGGTGTCGAGATTCATGTTGTCGAGCAGCACGACGTCGGCGAGGCCGGTATCCAGCACCTCGCGGAGCTGATCGAGGGTGTCGACTTCGATTTCGATCTTGACCAGATGGCCGATCTTGGCGCGCGCCGCTTCCAGCACCGGGCGGATGCCGCCTGCGACCGCGATGTGATTGTCCTTGATCAGGATGGCGTCGTCGAGACCGAAACGGTGATTGAAGCCGCCGCCGCAACGCACCGCGTATTTCTCCAGCGCCCGCAGTCCGGGTGTGGTCTTGCGGGTGCAGCAGATCCGCATCTTGCTACCAGCGGTGTGGCGGACGTAATCGGCGGTCAGCGTCGCGATGCCCGACAGTCGGCCGACGAAATTCAGCGCGGTGCGCTCGCCGGTCAGCACGGCGCGGGCCGGGCCGGAGATCGTTAGCACCTGAATACCCGCCGCCACCGTGTCGCCGTCGCGCACATGCGCGGTGATGGCGACTTCGGCCGAGAGTTGCCGGAAGGTTTCGATCGCCAGCGGCAGCCCGGCGATCACGCCTGCTTGGCGCGCGACCAGGATCGCATGCGCCTGAGTCGCTTCCGGAATCGTTGCGATCGAGGTGACGTCGCCGGCGCGGCCGAGATCCTCGTCGAGCGCGCGGCGCACCGCGTCGGTAATCGCCAATGGCGACAGGAATGCATCGGGATGCAGCAGCGCAGACGGCAACATGAAAGGTGGTCCTGATCAGGCGAGCGCGGATTGCGCAGAGAGGCGAGGCGAGGGCGCGGCACCGCCTCCGAGCGCCGCGGCACGTTCGCGCGCCTCGGCGAGCGAGGTGGTCGTGCGCGTCGCCTGTGCCGGGTTCTCGGCCGGATAATCGGCGCGATAGTGCGCGCCGCGGCTTTCGGTGCGCGCCAGCGCCGCAGTGGCGACCAACAGCGCGGTGGTCGCCATATTGGCGAGCGTCGTCGAGGTCGTTTCGGCCTCCAGCGCCGCGAAGGTCCGTACCGCTTCGGCCAGCCCGTCGCGGTCGCGGATCACCCCGACCTTGCCGGCCATGGTCTGCCGCAGCAGCAGCTCCTGCGCCGGATCGATCAGCGTGGTGCCCGGTTCATGCGTCTCGAGGCGCGATTTGGTGGCGGAGAGCTCGGTGCCGGCGATGTCCTCGGCGATCCGCGCCGCATACACCACCGCTTCCAGCAGCGAGTTCGAGGCGAGCCGGTTGGCACCATGTGCGCCGGTGCAGGAGACCTCGCCTGCGGCCCACAGCCCACGCAGCGAGCTGCGGCCGTTCACGTCCACCGCGATGCCGCCCATGTGGTAGTGCGCTGCCGGCGCGATCGGAATCGGCTGTGTGGCCGGATCGATGCCGGCCGATATGCAGCTCTCGTACACGGTCGGGAAATGTTCGGCGAAATGCGCGCCGAGCGCCTTGGTGGCATCGAGATAAGCGCCCCGCCCGGAAGCCACTTCGGCGAACACGCCGCGGGCGACGATGTCGCGCGGCGCCAGCTCGGCGAGCGGATGCGCGGCCAGCATGAAGCGCTCGCCCTGGCGGTTGACCAGAATAGCGCCTTCGCCGCGCAGCGCCTCGGTGGCGAGCGGGGCGGGATCGCGGCCAACCATGATTGCGGTCGGATGGAATTGTACGAATTCCGGATCGGCGATCCGCGCGCCGGCCCGGGCCGCGATCGCCAGCCCGACGCCGCGGGCCTCGATCGGATTGGTGGTGACCGCATAGAGATGGCCGATGCCGCCGGTGGCCAGCACCACGGCGCGGGCCGGGATGTGCATCGGCGTGCCGGCGGCGTGGCCGACCTTGCGCAGCCGCAATCCGGCGACCGCATCGTCGTGCATCAGCAGCCCGTCGGCGAACCAGCCTTCGATCACCTTGATCGACGGCGTGGCGCGCACGGTCTCGGTCAGCGCGCGGATGATCGCCTGGCCGGCCATGTCGCCGCGGACGTGGACGATGCGCCGCGCCGAATGCGCTGCTTCGCGCGCCACCGCCAGCCGGCCTTCGAGGTCGCGGTCGAACGGCACGCCGTAGCTGAGCAGATCGTGGATGCGCGCGGCCGCCTCGCCGGCGAGGCGATGCGCCACCGCCTCGTCGACCAGACCGGCGCCGACCGCGATGGTGTCGGCCGCGTGCGATTCGGCGCTGTCGCCTTCGCCGACCGCGGCGGCGATGCCGCCTTGAGCCCAGGCGGTGGAGGCGCCTTCGCCGAGCGGCGCGGCGCTGATCACCGTCACCGGACGCGGCGCCAGCTTCAGCGCACAGAACAGGCCGGCGAGACCGCCGCCGACGATGACGACGTCACCATGGACGCCAAGATGTGCGAACTCGGGCGTGCTGCTCATGCGGCGATCCAACTCTCACGCGACTGTCCGCGAACGCCTTCGATGCACAGCGATGGCGGCACGGACGCCGCCATTCGTCGCGAGCCGCGAGGCTCAGTTGTTCAGGTTGATCATCCGCTCCACCGAGCGCCGGGCCGGCGCGATGATGGCGGGATCGACCGTCACTTCCTCACGCAGATACACCAGGCTGTCGAGGATCTTCGCCAGCGTGATCCGCTTCATGTGCGGGCACAGATTGCACGGCCGCACCATTTCGACGTCGCGTAGCTCGGCCTGGACGTTGTCGGCCATCGAGCACTCGGTGATCATCACCACGCGCTTGGGGTGCTTGGTCTTGACCCAGTCGATCATGTGCGCGGTCGAGCCGGTGAAGTCGGCTTCGGCCAGCACGTCCGGCGGGCATTCCGGATGAGCGATGATCTTCACGCTCGGATCGGCCTCGCGATAGACGCGCAGCTCGTCACCGGTGAAGCGCTCGTGCACTTCGCAGGCCCCCTTCCAGGCAATGATCTTCACCTTGGTCTGGGAGGCGACGTACTTCGCCAGATACTGATCCGGAACCATGATCACGCGGTCGACGCCGAGGCTTTCCACGACCCGCACGGCGTTGGACGAAGTGCAGCAGATGTCGACCTCGGCCTTCACGTCCGCGGACGTGTTGACGTAAGCCACGACCGGCACGCCGGGGAATTTTTCGCGCAGCAGACGGACGTCCGCGCCGGTGATCGACGAGGCGAGCGAGCAGCCGGCGCGAGAATCCGGGATCAGCACGCGCTTCTCCGGGTTCAGGATCTTCGAGGTCTCGGCCATGAAGTGCACGCCGCACTGCACGATGGTCGAAGCCTTCACCTTGGTGGCTTCGATCGCGAGCTGCAGCGAGTCGCCGACGATGTCGGCGACACAGTGGAAGATTTCCGGCGTCTGGTAGTTGTGCGCCAGGATCACGGCGTCGCGCTCGCGCTTCAGCTCGTTGATCGCCTTGATGTAGGGCGCCATGAACGGCCATTCGACCGGCGGGATGACGTTCTGCACCTTCGCATACAGATGCGCGGTCGCAGCCTCGACTTCCGGTGTCCAATCGAGCGACGGCATCGGCAGGGCGCGCGCTTTCTCCGCAACGCTCAGCGGGGCGCGGGACAGCGCACCCTGGCGCGCGTGCGGCGGCAGGCCGAAATTCTCGGGGCCATAGAGTTCAGCAAGCGGCATCGACGCCTCCCCTGGGTACGCGACCCGGTATATACTCAGTTTGAGCATATGCCGGGCTTGAGAAATCCGGCCACAAAGGGCCGGCATCCTTCCATCCGCTGCGCTTTGAACCGCTTCCTCGAGCTTCCTGCGCCAGCGCGCCCGCTTCCGGAACTCAAGAGGAAACGACTTATCCTCATTAAGAGCAAATCTAATATAACACGCACAGTCGGGTTCCGCCAGAGGCCGGAAGAGCTAAATCGTCACAGCAGGGTCACGCAATTGCATCGCTGCGGCGCACCGTGACCTTTACAGGCGGCCATCTGGTTCTCTAACTCACGTCGGCACTGACAACCACAATTCAAGGGGAGTGGAATGGCGACGTTCAAGGCAATCAGGATCGACAAGGCCGAGAAAGGCACGACGGCAGCGCTGACCCAGTTCGACGAAGCCGAGCTGATGGATGGCGATGTCACCGTGGCGGTCGAATGGTCGACCCTGAACTACAAGGACGGTCTCGCCGTCACCGGCAAGGCGCCTGTGGTGCGCCGCTTCCCGATGATCGCCGGCATCGATTTCGCCGGCACTGTCCTGGAATCTAGCCATCCCGACTGGAAGGCCGGCGACAAGGTGGTCTGCAACGGCTGGGGCATGGGCGAAACCCATCTCGGCGCCTATGCGGAGAAAGCCCGCGTCAAAGGCGACTGGCTGGTGCGCTTGCCGCAATCCTTGAGCGCGCGCGACGCGATGGCGATCGGCACCGCCGGCTACACCGCGATGCTGAGCGTGCTGGCGCTGGAGAAGCACGGCCTGACCCCGAAGGACGGTCCGGTGGTCGTCACCGGCGCGGCCGGCGGCGTCGGTTCGGTGGCGATCGCGCTGCTCTCCAAGCTCGGCTATCAGGTCATCGCGTCGACCGGCCGTGCGTCCGAAGAGGCTTACTTGCGCCAGCTCGGCGCCGCCGAGATCATCGACCGCAACGAATTGTCCGGCCCGGCCAAGCCGCTGGCGAAAGAACGCTGGGCCGGTGGTATCGACAGCGTTGGTTCGACCACGCTGGCCAATCTGTTGTCGATGACCAAGTATCGCGGCGCCATCGCGGCCTGCGGGCTTGCCGCCGGCATGGACCTGCCCAGCTCAGTCGCCCCGTTCATTTTGCGCGGAGTGTGTCTTTACGGCATCGACTCGGTGATGTGCCCGCTGCCCGAGCGCAAGCGCGCCTGGGAGCGGCTCGCCACCGACCTCGATCCGGCGAAACTTGCGGAAATCACGCAGGAAATCAGCCTCGACCAGGTCATCGAAGCCGGCGCCAAGGTGCTGGCCGGCCAGGTCCGCGGCCGCATCGTGGTGAAAATTACGTAGGGGATCGGTTACTTCGTTCAGACTTTACCAACCAAGCTGCGCCATTCTTGCCTCAGTTTGTATGGTAAGGATCGGGTTAAACGAGTTCCACCCGCTCCCAGTAGGAGTACAGGCATGTTTGCGCGTTTCGTATTCGGCACCGTAATCTCAGGTGCTGTAGTCCTTCCGGCGATGGCCGGTTCGATGAATGCGGACGAGGCGCGTAAATTTGTCGCCAACAAGGTGTTCGCCTTCACCTGCTTCGATGGAACACGCGGCGCAGGCCGCGTGTTCGACGACGGCGGCGCGGCCGGCCAAGTCCAGTTCTCCGGCTCCGGCCCCAACCGCTTCATGCGCCTGCCGGGCAACACGCTGCAGGTCCGCGGCGAGTCGATCTGCGCGTCGATCAAAGGCATTCCGTTCGAGCCCTGCTTCAACCTCACCAAGACGAGCGAGCGTAGCTTCCGGGGCTCGGTGTCGGGCATGGGCTTTGCGTATTGCGACTTCCGCCATTCCGGCCGGATCCAGCTCGCCCGCGCGATCTCGCATTCGCATTCCCACCCGCGGTCGCTGCACGCGCCCGGCGTGCAGCAGCGCGCCGAAGTCACCGCCAGCGTGCCGGTGCCGCGCGTCGAGTCGGCCCGGCTCGATCCGCCCAAGGTGGACAACGCCAAGGCCGAGAACGCCAAGGCCGAAACCGCCAAGGTCGAAGCCGCATCCGAGCTTCGCCGCTCGACGGACTAAATGACACCGCCTGCCGCCCGCATCACGTTTCAGAAGCCCCCGGCCATGTCACGCCGATCGCTGCGAGCCGGTCCAATGCGCGGCCGAGTTCAGCGCGCGTCTGTGCTGCTGTCAGGCTGATCCGGATCCGCGCCGGCGCCTCGCGAGTGACTGCGAAGGTCGCGGCCGAGACGACCTCGATACCGACAGCTCGGCACGCTGCCACCGGGTCCGCCATCTCCGGCGGCACCGCGAGCCACGCGTGCGGCGACGGCGTCGAATTGCTCGTTCCACCATTCGGCAGAATTCTGCGGGCGAGCCGGTGGCGAACACCCACCTCGTCGCGCTGCCATTCGGCGCGGCGCAGCGCGGTGCCGTCTTCCATCCATCGGCAGGCGATCTCCGCCATCAAGGGCGCCAATGGCCAGAGTGTCGTCTGCGGCTCGGCCGCGACGGCGCGCGCGACCGGTCCGGCCCCCGCAACTAATCCGAAGCGCAGGCCGGCGGCGACCGACTTCGAGAAACTCGTGACCAGTGTGCAGCGGTTCGGCAGCAGCGTTGCCAAAGGCGGCGTTGCTGCCAGCGTGCCGTAAATATCGTCTTCGATGATCTGCAGATCGCGCCGCTCCGCGATCTCGGCCAGCTCGGCACGCCGTGCCTCGCTCATGGTCGCACCCGTGGGATTCTGCAGCGCAGGAACCAGAACGACGACGCGCGCCGATGTCGCCCGCGCGGCGCGGTCGAGCGCCTCCGGCAAGATTCCCTGCGCGTCCATCGCGACGCCATGCAGCGGCACACCGAGCTGGCGAGCCAATGCCTTGATACCAGGGAAGGTCATCTCCTCGACCAGCACCGGTTCGCCGGCAGTGCAGACTGCGAGTAGCACCGCGAGCAGTGCCTGATGCGCGCCTGCCGTCGGCACGATGTCGGTAGGACGCAATTCGAGACCGCGCGCGGCGACCCAGCTCGCTGCGGTGGCGCGGGTGCGGGTGATCAGCGCTGGAGTCAAATAGTCGAGCGCGGCGCCCAATCCTCCATCGCGTGCGATGTCTGCCAGGGCCAGATCCAGATCGGTCGTCGACGAATCGATTGCCGGAACGTTGGTGGAGAGATCAATGAAGCGGAGAGCGGAGTCATCGATTTGGGCCTTCAACGCGAACAGAACGGCTTCGCGACTCTCGGACAGCACATAGGTGCCGCGGCCGACCTCGCCGGAGATCAGATGTCTCCGGGTCGCTTCGGCGTAAGCGCGCGACACCGTGCTGACATTGACCTCGAGGCGCCAGGCGAGCTCACGATGGGTGGGGAGCCGGTCTCCCGGCCGCAACACGCCGGTCGCGATCGCCTCGGCCAGAGCCTCGACGATGGCGACGTAGCGCACGGGATGTCTGCCGGTAATGTCGGGTATCCACATTGTTTGCCAGACAATGTTTCGATTGACCCGCACAATGCGTCTGCAGATGATGCAAATCAACCTCTGGTCGTGTTGTTAGTTCGGCCAAGAGGGACGCGTGGTGCGAGCAGATAAGCAAGAGGTCGCATGGTAACATCCCGGCCGTGTTCCTCATGAAAATCGATGCGCCGCGTTCGAGGTGTGTTCAGGGCTAGTCCCGGTCTGATCCGCCTCTGATACCAACGATCCAAACGCAACGAGATCCGGAGCGCGATTGAATCTCCGGCGGTGGCCGCGCTGCGCGCGACATCGCCAGAGCACGGCTGTCGCGTGGGCTCACCCGATCGCCCATACTGTTTGTCCGCAACCGAGGTGCCATGACCATCGTCCCCACGATCAAGCTCTTTGAAACCGATGCCTATGTTCGGGAGCTGGAGACGACGATCGTCGACCAGTCCGATACTGGCGTGTGTCTCGAGAAGACGATCTTCTATGCGGAGAGTGGCGGCCAGCCGGGTGATATCGGCGAATTGCTCCTGGACGGCGGCGAGCCGCTGCTCGTCGCCGATACGCAATATATCCCCGGCCGTCTCCGTATTGCTCATGTCCTGGCGACGCCGCCTGACCGGAGCCTGATCGGTGCCAAGGTGCTGGCCCGGATCGATTGGGAGAGGCGATACCGGCTGATGCGTCTCCACACCGCTCTGCACTTGTTGTGCAGTCTCGTCGATGCGCCGGTGACGGGATGCGCGATCTATCCCGACTACGCGCGTCTCGATTTCGATATCGAGGCGCCGCTCGATCGTCAGCTATTGACGGACCGGCTCAATGCGCTGGTCGGCAACGACCTGCCGGTCGAGATTCAGCACCTGAGCGCCGACGAGATGTCGGCCATGCCGTCGCTGGTACGAACGGTTCAGGCTACGCCGCCGCAGACTGGAAGGCAGCTTCGATTGGTGAGCATAGGCGACATCGACCGGCAGCCGTGTGGCGGCACTCATGTGGAATCGACCGGCGAGATTGCAGGCCTCGCTGTGACCAGCGTCGAGAAGAAGGGACGCCGCAACAGGCGCGTCAAGATCGCCCTTGCGGCTTCAACCGAGCCCTCGACCGCCGGCTGAGGTCAGTTGTCACTCGGTCGATTCGGCGACGACTCCGTCGACGGCGGAGGCTGAGATGGCGCAGTCGCCGCCGCTGTGCCGCGCGTCCGGAACAGAATGCGTTGATACAGCCAGCCGATCGCCACCAGCACCACGCCGAGGCCCATGAACGATAGCGCGCGGTACACGCCGGTCAGCGTCGACATGTCGATCAGGAAGGCTTTGCAGATCGTCAGCCCGATCACCAACGCCGACGCCAGCCGCGCGCGTTGCGAGTCGAACACAAGACCGGCGCCGAGCAGCAGCACGCCGCAGCCGAGCCAGGCCAGCGAGTAGGTGTACTGTTCGGCGTCGCTCGGGTCGCCGAGCGACAGCACCGGGCCTTGATACAGCCGCCGGATTTCCAGCGTCACGTAAGCGAGCCCCATGATCAGCGCCAATGCTGCGAAGCCGTTGGCGTAGGCCGGGCGCCGCACGCCCGCCACCGCGTAGGACAACAGCAGCGCCAGCACGGCCGGCAGCGCATAGCCGAGCAGCAGGCTGTTGATCACAACGCCACCGATATAGTTCGACCAGAACGCCGGGTTCTCCAGCAGCAACAGGCCGAACACGCTGCCCAGCGCCGCGAAGATCGCCAGCACGATCGCGGCGACGTTGTGCACCGGGCTGTGGCTGCGCAGCCGCAGCCGTTCGAGGCCGATCGCCATCGCCAGCGTGACGCAGACCTGCAGCGCGACCTCGGTCAATCCCGCGTTGTCGCGATAGACATCGCCGCCGTTGACGGCGTGGCGGATCTCCATGAACGCCAGCAGCACGGTGAACAGGATCGCCGCCGATTCCACCATGCGGAGCGGCTTGTCGTCGCCGCGCCGGCGCATCCAGATGCTGGCGAGCCAGAACGAGGCCGCCGGCACGCCGTAGCCCCACAGCAGCCAGTTGAACACCGGCGTGGTGCCGACCGCGTCGCCGACGATCCTTGGTTCATAGCCGATCCGCGCCACCACGATGCCGGCGAGGATCGCGGTGAGCCAGCGCAGGAACGGGATCGGGCGCTGCAGCGAGATCCACGCGGTCGCCGCAGCCATCAGCGCCAGCGCGATGGTGAGCCAACCCTTCTCCAGCGCAAAGGTCAGCGCCAGCGCCAAGGCGCCGAGCGTTCCGGTCGCGAACAGCGCGATCGAAATCTGCAGCCCGGGCCGGTTGTGGCGTTTGCTCAGCCGTTCGGTCGCCAGACCGAACACAGCCGCGAGCACAACGGCGACGATCGTGAACGGAATCGAGCGATCGAGATGTGCGATCCGCGCGTACAGCGCGATCACCAGCGCCAGCGGTGCGAACACTCCCGAGGCCGCCCAGATCACCGGTACACCGGCGTTCGGCGAACGGCCTTGCGCCAGGATGCCGAAGCCTGCAAAGCCGAGGCCGAACACGGCGGCGGCGATCAGATGGGTGGTCACTGCGCCTGCAAGCGGATCGGCGCCGATGCCCGGCAGCGCGCCGCCCGGCAGCACCAGCAGGTCGGGATTGCTGCGCACCACCCAGGACAGGAACACTAGGCCGACCAGAGCTGCAGCGGCTCCGACCGCGGCGGTCGCGGCTGCCGCGCGCCAGGCGATGGCGAGCGTCGCGGCAATCAGCACCGCAAACACCAGCAGCGCCGCATCGCTGTGCGCGCTGGCGACGACGATCAGCGCGGCGCCGAGCAGATAGGTCGCGAGCGCTGCCGACGAGACCGGTTCGATCCGGCCCGGCTCGATCGACGGTCCGAACATCAGGCCGCACACCACCAGCAGCGCGGCGAGCACGAAGCCGGTCACGACATGGAACGCATGCGGGGCAACCAGTGTCTCCAGGCCTTCGAGACCGGGCAGCGTCCACAGCAGCGCAAGTCCGACCGTCGTCACCGCCAGCCATCGCCACAGCCGGATGCGCGCAAGCCCGAACGAGGCGGCGGTCACGACGGCGAGATAGATGTACAGCGCCCAGTAATCGGGCTCGCCCGACGACACCAGCACCGGCGTCGCGAAGCCGGCGACGACGCCGAGCCCGGCGAGCGCCGGCCCGTGCAGCAGCGCTGCGGCCATCGTGCCAAGTGCGACGAGGCCGAGCAGGATGAAGGCGGTCGCGGGGACGAGGAAATCATACAGCGCGTAGGCCGCATACACGGTCGCGAACGCCACCGCGGTGCCGGCTGCGGTGAGGATCGCCGGAATGTTGGCGATCGGCAGCGCGGCGAGTTGCGCCACGCTTTCCTTGCGGCGGGTCCATTCGCCGGCGATCAGCAGCGCCAGTGCGAACAGGCCGCCGAGCAGCACGCGCACGCCGGGGCCGAGCAAGCCCTGCTCGATCGAGTAGCGCACCATGAAGAAGCCGCCGAGCGCCAGCGTCAGGCCGCCGACCCACACCACCCAACGTGTGCCGATCCGCTCCTCGAAGCCGGGCTTCTCTGGCTCGGGCGCTGTCGCGACCGGCGTCATTTTGGGCGGAGACGGTTGGGCTGCAGCGATCGTTGCAGCAAGCTCCGGCACCGGCTCGACATCCGGGGCCAGCGGCGCCTCGTTGACTGCGGCAGGCGGAGCCTTGGCGGCCTGCGGTGCTGCCGGGAGCGGTTGTCCAGCCGCAAGGGCATCGAGCCGGGCGCGCAGCTCGCGGATCTGGGTCTGTCCCTTGCGGGCGGTCACCAAGGCGACGACGGCGATCGCGAAAGCGAGTAGTTCGAACATCCAACCTCCAGGCGAGCGGCCCGGACGGTGGGGCGTTTCGCGTTGACCTTATTACCGCCGGCCGCGCACGCGCAGGCCGGGGGCGGGGCGTTCCTGCAGCACCTCGCGGCGGAAGCGGAACAGCGCGGCGGGACGCCCGCCGGTTCGTGTCGACATCTCGCCGGTCGGTTCGACCAGCGCGCCGGCTTCCACCAGGCGGCGGAAATTCTGCTTGTGCAAATGCCGGCCGGAGATCGCTTCGACGGTATGCTGCAATTCGGTGAGTGTGAACTCGGGGGGAAGAAGTTCGAAGACCACCGGGCGGTATTTCAGCTTGGCGCGCAGCCGCGCGATCGCGGTCGCGAGGATGCGGCGGTGATCGAACCGCATCGCCATGCCGAGCATCGGCATCTTGCTGCGCGACAGCGCCGCCGGGCGGCCGTCGCGGCGCGCCTCCTCGATCAGCCCCGCCTCGTACAATAGCTCGTAGCGGTCGAGCACGCGCTCCTCGTCCCACGGCGCCCCGTCGATCCCGAAGAACAGCCGGACGCGATCCTTGCGCGCCAGCGCCCGCGCCGTATCCGGCTCCTCGGCCTGCGCCGCCCAGGCGGTGAGTTCTGGGATGATGTCGCGCGCGATGATCGCGGGCTGCTGCTCGCGCCAGTCTTCCCACGGGAAGAACCGGTACCACGGCTCGAAGGTGGCGCCGGCTGCGCGTGCGGCGTTGTCGGCGGCGCGGGTCAGCGCCAGATAGCCGATCGAGGCGACGTGGACCTCGGTGTCGCCGAGCCGCGCGTGACGGCCGCGGTCGCCGAAGGTGTAGAGCTGCTCGACATAGCCGAGCCGCAGCCCGGTCTGCTCCTCCACCCAGGCCCGCAGACCGATTTCGAGGGTGCGGTGGGTGATGGCGTCGAACGGGCCGTAGGGCAGGCCGGCACCGCCGCTGCCGCCTGAGGCGGTCAGGATCATCGGCTCGTTGGCCTCGATCGCGACGATCGCCGCGGTCAGCCCGATCTCGATCGGGACCGTCGCCTTCTCGCTGACCTCGCTCATTCGAGGTCGACGCGGAACGGCACGCCCTCGATGCTGAGGTCGCCGGGCCCGATCGCCTCGAGAGCGCGCAGCATCCGTCCCTCCCGCCCCAGCGCCCGATCGGCGAGCGCCACGATCAGCCGATTCGGCGACGCGCAGGGCGAGGCGTGGCGGATCTGACGGGCGATCGTCACCTCGTCGCGGAGCGGATTGAGCGCGCAAGCGGCGGCGAACGCGCTGGCGGTGGAGCGGCTGATCCCGGCGTAGCAGTGCACCACCAGCGGGGCCGAGCGGTCCCAGCCCCGGACGAAATCGAGCACCTGGGTGATGTGAGCGAGATTCGGCGCGTTGAAGCCGTCCATCACCTCGGTGATGTCGTCCATCTCGATGCGCAGATGGTTGGCCTCCAGCACCGAGGCTGGACGCTGCACCTGGCCGACATTGGCCATCACCGAGAGCACATGGCTGGCCTCGGTCGCCGCAACGGTCGGATGCAAGGCTGCGAGCGAGCAGACGTGAATCATGGGCCTTTCCGAAGTTGGCGCAATCCTAATCCTGCGCCGCGGGCGGTGAAAGCGCGATGACGGCCTCAGTCCTGGAGGCTCTGGAACCGGGCCAGCAGCCGCTTTTCGGCCTTTCCGGCCGACCACGGCGTCAGATAGTCCTCGACCATCGCCTCCGGCAGCCCCGGATCGTTGCCGAACAGCCGCTTGGCCTCGGCCTTGGTGAAGCCGGCGAGATGGGTCGCTTCGAGGTAGGCGGAGCCGCGGTCGGCGGCCTTGATCTGGCGTTCGATCGCGTCCTCGAGCACCGCCGGCAGGCCGAAGCGGATGTGGATCGCGCCCAGCAGGCGCTTTTCCACCCGCTTGTAGGATTCGCCGATCACCGCCTTGAATGGCGAGATCATGTCGCCGATCACGTATTCCGGGGCGTCGTGGAGGAGGGCCGCGAGACGCAGCTTGGCGTCGATCCGCGGGTTCTTCTCGCGCATCACCGCCTCGACCAGCAGCGTGTGCTGCGCCACCGAGAAAATATGCGCGCCCGAGGTCTGGCCGTTCCACCGCGCCACCCGGGCAAGGCCGTGGGCGATGTCGGCGAATTCGACGTCGAGCGGCGAGGGATCGAGCAGGTCGAGTCTGCGGCCGGACAGCATCCGCTGCCAGACGCGGGGCGAAGCTTGCGGCGATTTCTTCGGCGAAGACGGCATGAGGATTCGAAACGAGACAACTTGAGCGGACGCGCCGCGGCGGCGGCGATGTGACCGCCATATAGGCAGCCTTGCCCGAACTAAGCCACCGTGTCGGCCCAGTTCTGCACGATCTTGAGAGTACGATTGATGTCCTTGTGCTGGTGGGCGTATTGCACCAATGGGGACGACACGATGGGGAGATTGGATCGCTGTGATGGGGAGCGGTTGCGGGGCAGTGACGCGGATGAACAGTCCGCAGCTGCGATGGCGCCGCGGGATCTGGAGAAGGAAAACGAGGCGCTGAAGGAACTGGTCGTCAGCCTCTCCGAACTGGTGATGAAGCGGGTGGCCGATCGGCGCTGAGATCACTCAGCGCTGACGCAAGGCAGGGCTCTTCGCCGGCGCCGCAGAACGCCGCGCCGGTTTCTTCATCGCTCCGCAGGTGGCGTGACAGTGGCAGTCCACCAGATGGTCGTTGACCATCCCGACAGCCTGCATGAAGGCGTACACGATCGTCGGGCCGACGAATTTGAAGCCGCGTCCCGACAGCTCCTTGGAGATCTTCACCGACAGCGGCGTCGAGGCCGGCACGCCCGCGGTGGTCTTGAATGTGTTCACCTTCGGCGCGCCGCCGACGAAGTCCCACAGCAGTTTCGAAAACCCCGGCCCTTCCTCCTGGATCGTCAGCCACGCCTTGGCGCTGCCGATCGCGCCTTCGATCTTGGCGCGGTTACGCACGATGCCGACGTCGTTCATCAGCGCCGCAACTTTGTCTTGGTCGTAGCGGGCGATCTTGGCGGGATCGAAATCGTCGAAGGCGCGGCGGAAATTGTCGCGCTTGCGCAGGATCGTGATCCACGACAGCCCGGCCTGGAAGCCGTCGAGAATCAGCTTCTCGTACAGCGCCCGGTCGTCGTATTCCGGGACGCCCCATTCGGTGTCGTGATAGGCGACGTAAAGCGGATCGTCGCCCGGCCACGGGCAGCGGAGGAGGCCGTCGGCACCGATGCGTGCAGAGCGCGTCATGTGCCGGTCTTCCGCTGCGCCGGCGTCAGTTCGTCGGGATTGGCGATCTGCAGGGGGATGCCGCCTGCGCTTAGCGGCAGTGACGCCTCGCGTGCCTCGGCGACGCGGTCGATCCGCAGGAGCGCCAGCCCGCGGCCCATCGCCGACGATCCCATGGTGCCGACGCTCTTGTCGCCGGCGGTGATCTCGCTGCCGGGCTGCGGCGCGGCGCCGTCGAAGGTGACGCGGACGATCCGGGTCCGCGCGGTGCCGCGATGGTGCATTCGCGACACCACTTCCTGGCCGATGTAGCAGCCCTTGCTGAAGTCGACGCCGTGCAGCCGGTCCATATTGGCTTCGTGCGGGAAAGCGTCCGCATAGCCGAAGTCGACACCGCCGGCCGGCACGCCGCAGGCGATCCGGTGCGCGTCGTAGTCGCCGGCGGTCACCATCGTGGCGCCAAGTGCCTCGGCGGTGGCCTTGGCCAGGATCTCCGGCACCACAATGCGCCAGCCGAGCTGTTCGGCCCGGGGGTCGCGGAAGCCCATCTCCGGCGGCTGCGACGGTTCGCCGCCCCACAATGCCAGCACGCCGAGTCGGTCCGACAGGTTCTCGATCAGCACCTTGGCGCGCAGCTTGTAGAATTTCAGCTTGGTGGCCAGCGCGTCGGTGAGCGTTCCTGGACAATCCAGCAAAAACCCGCCGTCATCCTCGGTGGGAAGCTCGGTGATCAGGAAATCGGTGACGACCTTGCCCTGCGGCGTCAGCAGGGCGCCGAACCGGCCGGCGCCGGGCTCCAGCTTGGTCAGATCGGTGGTGACCAGGCCGTTCAGCAAATGTCGTGCGTCGGGCCCGCTGATCTTGATAACGCCACGGTCGGCGAGGAAGGCTGCCTGCATTGATTTCTCTCGTGACGCCGGCCGGAAACATCCTTGCGTTCACGGTCCGGCCGACTAAGACATCCCAAAGTAGGCGGCCGGGCGCTGGTCAACAAGGCTTTGCAAGACTCGCGCCGTTCGGCTCCACAACGGGCAACCGAGGACGCGATGACCGGCACATTCGACACCATTCTGAAGGGCGGCACCATCGTCAACCAGGACGGCGAGGGCACCTCCGACATCGGCATCAAGGACGGCCGCATTGCTGCGCTCGGTTCGCTCGACACCGCGAAGGCGGGCGAGACGATCGATTGCCGCGGCCTGCACGTGCTGCCGGGCGTGATCGACACCCAGGTGCATTTCCGCGAGCCCGGCCTGACCCACAAGGAAGATCTCGAAACCGGCTCGCGCAGTGCCGTGATGGGCGGCGTCACCGCGGTGTTCGAAATGCCGAACACCAATCCGCTGACGATCACCGAGGAGACATTCACCGACAAGGTGAAGCGCGCCGAGCATCGCATGCACTGCGACTTCGCGTTCTTCATCGGCGGCACCCGCGACAATGTCGACGATCTGCCGCGGCTCGAGCGCTCCCGCGGCTGCGCCGGCGTCAAGGTGTTCATCGGCTCCTCGACCGGCAGCCTGCTGGTCGAGGACGATCCAAGTCTCAAGCGCATCCTGTCGGTGATCCAACGCCGCGCGGCGTTCCACGCGGAGGACGAGTATCGCCTCAACGACCGCAAGGGCGAGCGCATCGAGGGTGATCCGCGCTCGCATCCGGTGTGGCGCGACGACGTCGCCGCCTTACAGGCGACACAGCGGCTGGTGGCGATCGCGCGCGAGACCGGCAAGCGCATCCATGTGCTGCACGTCTCGACCCGGCAGGAGATGGAGTTTCTGCGTGAGCATAAGGACGTAGCGTCGGTCGAGGTCACGCCGCATCATCTGACGTTGGTGGCGCCGGAGTGCTACGAGCGCCTCGGCACCAAGGCGCAGATGAATCCGCCGGTGCGCGATGCCTGGCACCGCGACGGCATCTGGCACGGGCTGGCGCAGGGCGTCGTGGACGTGCTCGGTTCCGATCACGCGCCGCATACGCTGGAAGAAAAGGCCAAGACCTATCCGGCCTCGCCCTCGGGCATGACCGGCGTGCAGACCTTGGTCCCGACCATGCTGGACCACGTCAATGCCGGCCGTCTGTCGCTGGCGCGCTTCGTCGATCTCACCAGCGCCGGCCCGGCGCGGCTGTTTGGCATCGCCTGCAAGGGCCGCATCGCCGCGGGCTTCGATGCCGACTTCACGGTGGTCGATCTGAAGCGCAGCGAAACCATCACCAACGACTGGGTGGCCTCACGCGCCGGCTGGACTCCCTATGACGGCGTTCGCGTCACCGGCTGGCCGGTCGGCACCTTCGTGCGCGGCGCCCGGGTGATGTGGCAGGGCGAACTGACCACGCCGTCGCGCGGCGAGCCGGTGCGGTTTCTCGAGACGCTGAAGCCGTAAGTGGTCACGTCAGCCCAACAGTTTTGATTCCTGCGGCTACCGCGTCAGGTTCGGACAACTTGGCCTTGGCGAGATTGACGGCCGGACTACGCGACGTGCGAAGTACCGGGGCGGACGAAAGTTCCCGAGGCGGCCTGTAGTAATCGCCTCCCGATCCGCGCCTCGGACGAATACGTGTGAAAGCACAGAGTGCGGTGGCCGCCGATTGCGCGAATAGGCCCGCCGTCCACTCCGATCTTCCGGCCACCCGCTGCCATCGTGCTCTTCACCGATCACTTCAGTCGGCCCCGCGTCGTTTTGTCCTCGGCTCCGGGGAACTCCGGTGGGGTATTTTGCGTATCCCCTGCACGAACATCATCAGCGATGATCGGAGCCAGAATGATTCGGTTCGCGCGGAGTGCGCGGCCGGACGGCTGGTTAACAGGAAAGCAACTTAACGGGCGCAGCATTTCGCGTCGCACGATCGCCGGGATCGTCGATTGACCGATACGCCGAAGGGGGATTCCAGATGGAAGCTCAGAAGACCGCGGTCGAAGCGATCGTCGCATTGACCGGTTACGACCGTTCCGTGGTGGCCGAGTTCATTCGCCGGTTCTATCTCGCCGGCGTTCGCGATCCGAAGCGGCTGACGTTCAAGGGTCTGCAGGCGTTTGCCCGCACCTGAGCCGTCTTGCGCGCAGTGATTCGCGCTACTGCTTGGCCAAGCCGATCGAAAACTCGCCGTTGAGCACGCGGCCGGGTAGGCCTTCGACGAATTTTGCGACCGCGTCTTCGCCGTAGGTTGCGACCAGCTCGGCGAAGGCCGTGAACAGGCTGGCTTGTGCCAGACAGTCACCGTCGACCCCCTCGTGCAGGGCTTCGGCCCATGCCTCGCTGAGATAGTTCAGGGCGGTTTGCTTCTGCTCGCGGTCGGATTGGACGTCGCGGTCGATCGGGTAAGTCGTCAGGCTCATGAACTTCAGCATGCTCGGCGCGCTCCCCCAGCGAAGCGCGGTGGGGTAGTGTTAGCATGCGGGTGCCGAACGCCTAGGCAGTTCTTTAGGAAAGGTTAACGGGCCTGTTGAAACCGCGCTGCAAGCGGTCAGTTCGCGTACCGGGCGGTGAGGTCGCGGGACAGCTTGGAACCCTCCTCCAGATACCGTCGAACCGCGACGGTCGCCGCCGGGGTACAGGTCCGGTAGGTCTGCTGGAACCCGTTATAGCCTCGGTTGAAGGCCGCGATCAGGCGGGTCCGGCGCTCACCTGATGGGGTCTCGGCATCGATTAGCGCCTGCATCTCGTTGCGCCATTTCGGCCCGTCGTTGCCGCCACAGATCCCGCGCAGGTAATGCAAGGTGCCCAGAATCTCCGCGAGCCGTTGCAATTCGGCGTCGAACGGCGCCGCACCATCCTGGGCGCGCGCCGGGGCGAGCCCGCAGCAGGCCAGGATCATCAGCACGGCAAGGGAACGCTTCAGCATGGCCGGCCTGATAGGCCGTTTCATCGGCTGCAGCAAGGCATCGCCGGTGCTGGAGCGCTTCATCAGGTTCCGATCAATGCGCACGCGTCGGAGACCAGTTCAGCCAAGCCTTCGGTGGTCGCGAACGAGGCCAATTCGTCCGGGGAGATCCAGCGGGCGTCGTCCAGTTCATCGTTGAGCTGAGGGTCGCCGGCCGCCCAGCGCGCGGCGAACACCATGATCACGTAATGCCCGGCCGCATTGGCGGTGGACGGCAGCACCTCGCGTCGCCCGGCAAGTCCGACGATCTCGATCGACAGCGCGGTTTCCTCGGCGATTTCCCGCTCCACCGCCTGTTCCAGCATCTCGCCATATTCGACCCGGCCGCCGGGCAGCGAATACAGCCCTTTGGCCGGTGCCCGCGCCCGGCGGACCAGCAGCAGCCGTCCGCGCCGGAAGATCGCGGCGCTGACGGCGAGTTGCGGATGGCGCGGTTGCAACGGCACGGCTTCGGTCACGGCGGTCAATGCGCCATGATGTAGTCGACGTCGGCTTCGCTGCCCTGGCCGTTGATGATGCCGCCGGCGCGGCCGATCAGGGGCTTGATCCAGCCGACCGCGCTTTCCGCGAGCTTGGCGCGGGTGCCGTCCTGCGAGGCTTGGCGCATCGCCTCGCCGACCGCGGTGAGGATCGCCGTCATGTTGTTGGTGATGTCGTCGAAATCGGACCTTATCCCCGGATCGGCCGTGTCATAGGCTTCGATCGCGAGATCGCGTGCCTTGAAGTTCGACGCCTTGAAGTGTTCCGCGTAGGAGAGGGGATGCCACGACAGGAAGTCTTCCGAGCACTCCGGCATGTCCGGGATCATTTCGAGCAACATCACGGCTTCGTTGAAATGATTCAGATAGTCGGTCGCCAGGCCGGTCTTCGGATTGATATTGGCGGCAGCAAGCCGAGCCGCGCGCGCCTCGTCGTGTCGGGAGGGCGCAACTTGCGCGGTTGTGGATTCACTCGACGCCATCGTCGGCATTTTTGTTTACCGAAGTTAACAAGCATTGAACACGCCACCGGGTCCTGACAGCATGTGCGGACGCTTCGTGATCACCTCGGCTCCCGCCGCTATCCGACAGCTCTTTGGCTACGCCGATCAGCCTAATTTTCCGTCACGCTACAACATCGCCCCGACCCAGCCGATCCCCGTGGTGATCGTCGATCAGGGAACCCGGCGGTTCCGATTGATGCGCTGGGGGCTGATTCCGTCCTGGGTGAAGGATCCGCGGACGTTTTCGCTGCTGATCAACGCGCGCGCCGAAACGGTGCAGGACAAGCCGGCCTTCCGCAACGCGTTCAGGCGCCGGCGCTGCCTGGTTCCGGCCGATGGCTACTACGAATGGAAGGCCGGCGGTCCGCGCAAGCAGCCTTATTTCATCCATCCGGCCGGCGGCGGGCCGATCGGCTTTGCGGCGCTGTGGGAGACCTGGACCGGCCCGAACGGCGAGGAGCTCGACACCGTGGCGATCGTCACCACCGCGGCGCGCGGCGATCTCGCCGAGCTGCACGACCGCGTCCCGGTGACGATTCCGCCGCATCACTTCGCGCGCTGGCTGGAGACGGACGAAACCGACGCCGAGGCGGTGATGGCGTTGCTGCGTCCACCAGGGGAGGGCGAATTCGTCTGGCATCCGGTGTCGACCGCAGTGAACCGCACCGCCAACGACAACCCGCAGCTGATCCTGCCGATTGCCGTTGAAGAAGTCGATGCCCCTCCGCCAGTCGTTGCGGAGCCGTCGCCACCGAAGCGCACGGCGCGGGTCGAGGTCGCCGGCGACGACAGCGGGCAGGGATCGTTGTTCTGAGCGGCTAACATGGTAGGATCGGTCTATGACGGACGAGCAGGTCAAAGAGATTTTGGAACGCGTGCTCAGTTGGCCGCGCGCACGCCGCGAGGATGCGGCGCAGTTGTTGCTCGCGTTGGAAGCGCGCGAGGGCGAATTCTATCAGCCTGACGATGATGAGTGGGCCGCGATTGAAGAAGGATTGGCTCAAGCACGTCGCGGCGAATTCGCTTCTGCCGACGAAATTGCGGCGCTGCTGTCGCCGTCCCGCGCGTGACCGTCCGGTTCACCCGGCGAGCAACCGACGATCTTCGTGAAATCCTCGACTATTTGAATGCGCGCAATCCTGCTGCGGCCGATCGGGTTCGACAGTCCGTTGCGGCGACGGTCCGACTGATTGCGGACCGTCCTCATATCGGACTACGCAACTCCAGAGCGCCAGCGCTGCGAAGCTGCCTCGTCGGTCGTTATCCGTACCGCGTTCACTATTCCGTCGAGAACGCGGAGGTTTGGATCATTCACATCCGGCATTCGGCGCGCCGTCCGTTTGACCCGAACCGTTTCGACTGAAGCTACACCACCTTGCCGGGATTCATGATGCCGTGCGGGTCGAGCAGAGCCTTGATCGACCGCATCAGCTCGATCGCGGTCTTGTCCTTCACCTCGGCAAGCTCGTCACGCTTCATCACGCCGATGCCGTGTTCGGCCGAGATCGAGCCACCGAGCCGCAGCACCACCTCGAACACCACCTGGCTGACGTCGTGCCAGCGCGCCAGGAACTCGTCCTTGTCTGCGCTGACCGGCTGGCTGACGTTGTAGTGGATGTTGCCGTCGCCGAGATGGCCGAACGGCACAGGGCGCGCGCCCGGGATCAGGGCGACCACCGCGGCATTGGCTTGTTCGATGAATTGCGGCACCGCGGCGACCGGCACCGAGATGTCGTGCTTGATCGAACCGCCCTCCGGCTTCTGCGCCGGCGAGATCTCCTCGCGCAGTTTCCAGAACGCCTGCTGCTGCTGCACCGAACTTGCGATCGCCGCGTCCACGACGATGCCGTCTTCGAAGCCGCGCTCGAGGATCGTCTCCAGTGCGGCGCGGGCGTCGTCGCGCGGCGACGACAATTCGATCAGCACGTACCATGGATAGCGCGCCTCGAGCGGGTCGCGATTGTTGGCGTGGCGCACCGAGAAATCGAGCGGCGTCTCGGCGATCAGTTCGAAGCTCGTCAGATTGCCGGCGGCTTCTCCTTGCGCGATGCCGAGCAGCTTCAGTGCGTCCTCCGGCGACTGCAGCCCGACGAACGCGGTCTCGACCGCGCGCGGCTTTGGAAACAGCTTCAGGGTCGCCGCGGTGATGATGCCGAGCGTGCCTTCGGCGCCGATGAACAGATCGCGCAGATCGTAGCCGGTGTTGTCCTTCTTCAGCTTCGACAGCAGGTTCAGCACCCGGCCGTCGGCGAGCACGACCTCGATGCCGAGCGCCATGTCGCGCGCCAGCCCATAGGCGAGCGCCGCGGTGCCGCCGGCATTGGTGGAGAGGTTGCCGCCAATGGTGCAACTGCCTTGCGCGCCGAGCGACAGCGGAAACAGTCGGTCCACCTCCGCGGCCTTCTCCTGCACCCGCTGCAGGATGGCCCCCGCCTCGACCGTGATGGTGTTCGACGAGGTGTCGATTTCGCGGATCTTGTCCATCCGCTTCAGCGAAATCACCACCTCGCCATTGTGCGGCGTCTGCCCGCCGACGAGGCCAGTGTTGCCGCCTTGCGGCACCAGCGCGACACGCGCCTCGTTCGCCAGCTTGCAGATCGCCACCACCTCCTCGGTGGAGCCGGGACGCAGCACCAACGGCGAGTGGCCGCGATACAGATTGCGCTCCTCGGTGATGTAGGCTTCGAGCTCGAGAGGATCGGTCAGCGCGTGCTTGTCGCCGACGATCGCGGTGAAGCGGGCGATCAGTTCGGGCGAGAGCGTAACGGGCGAAAGCTGGCTGACGATGTTCATGGTGTTTCCTCTTCCCTGTCGTAGCGAGGCGCGAAGCGACCGATCCGAAACGCGTCTTAGACGCCTTTGGATTGCTTCGTTTCGCTTGCGACGACGTCGCGATCTGCTTGTTGGTTTGTCATGGGCGCGGTGCCGCTGCGCGGCGCAGGCGATCGTTGATCGCTTCGCCGAGTCCGTGAAACGGGATCGGCATCACGGCGATGCCGCGTGCGCCGCGATCGTCGAGCGCGCGAAGCGCGCCGAACAGATGTGCTGCGGCTTCGGTGAGGTCACCGCGCGGCGAGAGGTTGTGGACCGCGACGGCTGTCTCGGCCCCCGGCGGCAACTCAGGGCCGAACGCCAGCAGCGCTTCGCCCGGCTTCACCTCGGTCGCATTCAGCCGTACCAGCGCACGCGGCGCGTAGTGCGATGCCAGCATCCCTGGTGCGAGAGGCGCGTGATCGTCGGCGTTGTTAGTTGTCGGTGTGCCCAGCGCTTGACCGAGTACGCGCTCGATCGTTTCGCGCGGCAGGCCGCCGGGACGCAGCAGAACGCGTGCGCCGAGGCAACTGACGATCGTCGACTCGACGCCGACCATCACCGGTCCGCCGTCGACGATCACATCGATCCGGCCGTCGAGATCGGAAGCGACATGCGCCGCTGTGGTCGGCGACACGTGACCGGACCTGTTGGCGGACGGCGCCACCACGGGACCGCCGAATGCGCGCAACAGTGCCTGCGCCACCGGATGCGACGGGATGCGGATCGCGACGCTGTCCAGGCCGGCGGTGGCGAGATCGCACACCGAACAGCTTGCCGCCTTCGGCAGCACCAGCGTCAGCGGCCCTGGCCAGAACGCCTCGGCGAGGCGGAGCGCGGCTGCATCGAACCTTGCGATGGTGCGCGCAGCATCGAGATCGGCGACATGCGCGATCAGCGGGTTGAACGACGGCCGGCCCTTGGCGGCGTAGAGCCGCGCCACCGCTCCGGCATTCGATGCATCGGCGCCGAGCCCGTACACCGTCTCGGTCGGGAACGCGACCAGCCCACCGCCGCGCAGCGCGCGTGCGGCTTCGTCCGCATCCGCTGCGGTCAGCCTCTTGGTGATCAGGTCGAGCATCATTTCCGGTTTCATATCGCAATTCGTGCGGATGCGAAGTAGCAAAGTCGACGCGCTGCGCTGCATGCGCGCGGGAGCTGCGTGGCGCGGTCTTGCTCAACGGGCTCGCGCAAACCGCGAATCCTGCCGCTCCGCATGCGAAAAACCCCGTTAACCTCGCAGGTTAGGCGGCGCGGCGGCCCCGGGGCTTGCAAGCCTCTCTAATATGGAGTGAGGATAGTTCGTTCAAACAGGCGCCCTTTCCGATGCAGCTCAATCCCCTCCTTCATGCCGAACGCGTCACCGGCCGAAGGCAATCGGCCTTGATCGATCTGTGGTCGACCACAGGATTCGCCGCTGCCGTGAGCGAGGTGACGGGGCCGCATATTTACGAGTTCGGCGAGCTGCCGGTGCCGACCGTCGCGATCACGCTGTACGACGTTCGCCGTCACGTCCTGATGGAAAACGGCAAGGTGCGCCGCGACGCACCGGTGCGGTCCGGGCGGTTCCGTATCGGCCAACCCGGCCGCCGCGTGGTGGTGGATGCGGTGCCGGACACCCAGTGGGGCAAATTGCTGCTGCTGTATCTCGGCGAGCCATTGCTCAAGGAGGTCGGGACATCGCTGGGCTCTGCCGATGCGATCGCGCTGCGAGATACCGCTTGGGACGTCGATGATCCTTTGTTGGAAGTCTCCGCCAAACGCCTGGTCGAGGCCAGCAATAGCGGTGATCGGCCGAATGCGCTGCTCGCCGAACAACTGGCCTATACGCTCGCGCTGCATCTGACGGATCGCTATTCGGCGCCGCGCAGTGCGCCCGCCGAACTGTCCGCGCCGCTCGAGGCGCCGGTGCGCGATCGCATCGCCGAATTCGTTCGTTCCGATCTCGGTGCGCCGATCACCTTGGCGGCGATGGCGGAGGTCGCGGGTATGAGCCCGTCCTGCTTCATTCGCAGCTTCAAGCGCTCCACTGGGATAACGCCGCATCGATTCGTGGTCGAGCAGCGCGTCGCCGCCGCGCGCCGGCTGCTCGAAACCTCGGATTTGCCGATCGTCGAGATCGCGCTCGGCGTCGGCTTCTCGTCGCAATCACATTTCGGGGTCGCATTCCGGCAGGTGACCGGCGAGAGCCCGGCGAAGTATCGCCGGACGCAGCGCGGTCGCGAGTAATTTTTCGACAGAAAGCCGCAGGTTCGGCGAGCGGCCGGTGATTTTTCGGCAGACGTGTTCTCACGATTGCGAAATTTGTCGCCGACGAGCGGTCGCCCGGTGAAGGCGAGCGAGGGAGGACACGTATGACGACATCTTCGAGCACGGTCGCGCCGATCACGGACACCAGCCTGACCGGCTTCTACAAAGACATGACCGTCACCGAGAAGCGGACGTTCTGGGCCTGCGCAACGGGCTGGGCGCTCGACGGCATGGACTTCATGATCTACCCGCTGGTGATCGGCACGATCATCGCGCTGTGGAAGGTCGATGCCGGCTCGGCCGGGCTCGCCGGCACCGTGACGCTGCTGGCGTCGGCGGTCGGCGGCTGGGCCGCCGGTTACCTCGCAGACCGGATCGGGCGCGTCCGCACGCTGCAGCTCACCATCATCTGGTTCTCGCTGTTCTCGCTGCTGTGCGCGTTCGCGCAGAACTTCGAACAATTGCTGATCCTCCGCGCGCTGCTCGGCTTCGGCTTCGGCGGCGAGTGGGCCGCCGGCGCGGTGCTGATCGGCGAGACGATCCGTCCGCAATATCGCGGCCGCGCGGTCGGCTCGGTGCAGTCGGGCTGGGCGGTCGGCTGGGGCATGGCGGTGCTGGCGCAGGCCGCGCTGTTCTCGCTGCTGCCGCCCGAGGAGGCGTGGCGCTGGATGTTCGCGATCGGCGCGCTACCGGCGCTGCTGGTGCTGTACCTGCGCGCCTATGTGAAGGAGCCGCAGGTCGCCGTGGAAGCCCGCGCCAAAGTCAGTGCGGCGGGTGGCAGCCGCTCGATCCTGGCGATCTTCCAGGGCCGGATCCTCAAGACCACTATCCTGGCCTCGCTGGTCGCCACCGGCTGCCAGGGCGGTTACTACGCGATCACCTTCTGGGTGCCGCGTTTCCTCACAACCGAACGCAAGCTGTCGATCGTCGGCTCGACCGGCTATCTGGCGACGCTGATCGTCGGCTCGTTCGTCGGCTATCTGGTCGGTGCGTGGTTCGCCGATCGGTTCGGCCGTCGCAGCCTGTTCCTGACGTTCTCGCTGGGCGCGATGGTGGTGGTGCTCGCCTACACGCAGCTGCCGCTCTCCAACGAAATGCTCTGGGTGCTCGGCTTCCCGCTCGGCTTCTTTGCCTCGGGTTACTTCTCGGGCATGGGCGCGTTCTTGACCGAGCTGTTCCCGACCAGCCTGCGCGGCTCGGGGCAGGGCTTCTGCTACAATTTCGGCCGCGGCGTCGGTGCTCTGTTTCCGTTCCTGGTCGGCTATCTGTCGCAAGTCACCACGCTCGCCAACGCGATCTGCCTGTTCGCGGTGTTCGCTTACGTGTTGTTCTTCGCCGCCGCCTACGCGCTACCGGAGACCCGCGGCAGGGTGCTGAGCGCCGATGAGTAAGGCTGATCCTTCAAAAGGTCCGGCTCCGGCGTGTCCGGGGCCGGATCCAGCTCCGCGCCGGCCGACCCGCTACGTGGTGCCGCCGGGCGCCGTCGACACCCACGCCCACGTCATCGGACTGCCGCCGGACTATCCGTTCGTGGACGTCCGCAGCTACACGCCGCCGGCAGCGACGCCGGAGTCGTATCTGGCGATGCTCGATGCCACCGGCATGACCTACGGCGTTGTGGTCCAGGTCAGCGTGCACGGCACGGACAATCGGCTGATGCTGGAGACGCTGCAGACGCATCGCGATCGGCTCAAAGGCATCGCGGTGATCCCGCTCGGGCTACCAGACAAGGAGCTGGCGGCGCTGAAGGATGCCGGCGTCGTCGGCCTCCGCCTGAACATCCTGTATGGCGGCGGCATCGGGTTCGAGCGCGTCGGCGAATATGCGGCGATGGCCAAGGAGCTCGGCTGGCATCTGCAGTTCCTGATCGACGCCAAGGATCTGGTGCCGCTGGCGCCGCAGCTCGGCGATCTGCCGGTGCCGTTCATCGTCGATCATTGGGGGCACTTCCCGGTGTCGCGGGGGATCGACGATCCCGGCTTCCAGACGCTGGTGTCGCTGGTGCGGGACGGCGCCTGGGTCAAGTTGTCGGGCGCCTATCGGAATACGGTCGAGGGATATCCTTATCGCGACACCATTCCGTTCGCCCGCCTGCTGCACGAGACCGCGCCGGACCGCTGCGTCTGGGGCAGCGACTGGCCGCACGTCGCGACCTGGACGCACATGATGAATGTCGGCGAACTGCTCGATCTGCTCGCCGATTGGGTGCCCGACGCGGCCGCGCGCGACCGCGTCTTCACCGACAACGCACACCGTCTCTACGGATTCACGCCCACCCGGGCCTGAGTTTGTCGCGTTCAACCGCCGCCCCTGACCGGAGGGCGGCGGTTGGATAAAAATCCTGCACAATATCCCGTTGGAACGCTTGCGAAGCCGAAAGGCGGACGCTATAAGCCGGGCCTCTTGTCGGAGTGTGGCTCAGCCCGGTAGAGCACTGCGTTCGGGACGCAGGGGTCGCAGGTTCGAATCCTGCCACTCCGACCAAGAGTTTCAATACCTTAGCTTTTTCGTCTCTCTTTTGCGCAACGAAATGCGCAACGATTTAGCCGCGGCTCCGCAGCAGTCGCGTCACTGCTTTTCCATCAGCCGCACATAGAATGGTCCGCAGATTTCATAGGCAGCGACCTCGGCAAAAGAATCCGCGGCTTCCCCGCCGGCGAACAGATCGTAGCTTCACGCCTTTAGAGGAACCCGAACGTCTGACGACGAAGCTCGCCGAAGTTCGGGAATGGATAACCGTCATTGCGGCGTGCACCGCGGCGGCTGTAACTTTTTTTCAGCTCCACGAGATGCAAAAAGCTTATAAGCCTCTTCAAGAGCAGGCGGACGCGGCTACAAAGACGCTCCACATAAGTCAAAGACCTTGGCTCGCGCCCCAGCTTTCTCTTGCAAGCGACCTTCACCTGAAGAATTCCGATAACAATCTGACTATCAAGTTCAGCGTGAAGAACTTTGGCAACGCCGCTGCAACGGACGTCAAGGTCACCTATGCAACCACCGTATTTGAATTGGGGCATCCCAATCCGAAAGAGCGCGAAAATACGAAGCTGTCTTGCTCGAGAGACGTAAGCGAAATAGAGGAGTTGCTAAGGAACGCGGGAAGTCTTGAAGGGACCGCCGTCTTCCCGGGTGAAACGATCGAGGACACATTCCAGTTCACATTTCCCGAACCAGACGTTTCATATGCCCGTGCATAGGCATATGCCCTCTTTCCTGCCGTACGGATTTGTGTGCGATACAGATCCCCTTTCGATGACGAATTCCATTCCAGCTCCGCTGTATACCGGCTGGCAGGGGTCCGGGGCTATATAGGTAATTTTCTAACGGGTGGCATCAACCCGACGCAAGACATCATCCCATCGGGTTCTCTCGAACTGCGAAGGGACCAACGCGCGACAGCAAACTGATCCCCTTCACTTCTTGTTTTTGAGGAACGCAACAGCAGCCTCTTCCTGAAAGTCAGGGTGATGGTGACCGTAATTTGCCTCCAGTTGTTCGACGGTCATTCCCAGCCAGCCAGCGGCCTCCCAGAGGTCGACACCGGCCTGCATGAGCCAGGTCGCAGCCGTGTGACGTAAGGAATGCCGGACCACATCGTCACCGAGCCCGGCGTCTTCAAGAATACCTTCCCAGGCTGACCTGATCTTGCCAGCGAGCGGCTGGCCGTCGTTCATTCGATTGACGACAAATCGTATCTGTTCACCCTCCTGCAACGATCCGGATTCTCGCAGCTCTGCGGAGCGTCGCTCGTCGATCGTTCGCCAGCGCATGAGGTGTGGCCGCAGCCGGACAGCAATCTTTGCCGGAGGACGCCGTTTTTTCGTCGAGCGCTCCAGGGCCCCTTTGCCCTGGTAGACCATGGCGTCCAGATTGACCCACGGATGGGTGGTCGTCGGCACCCATTGGGTGCGCCGGATCGTTTCCTCCCGCCGGGCGCTGTACAAGCCCATCAAGCAAAATCTCGCGGCCGGATAACGGCGCCGGATGATCCAGCGTTCGCGACGCAAAAGCGTACCGTCGTGTTTACGCTTCCACGTTTCGCGTTCACTGTCCCACACATAGCCGATCGCCGCACCCACCAGTCGCGCTGCTTCGTTGCGCGTAAGCCATCGGTGCCTACCCTCCGCCTTGGGCGGAAGCGTAATCTTCGGCACGAAGTTGAGCGTGTGTTCGGCGTGATACCGGTTGACGGCTGCCCGCAGGTCTTCCAACCGACGTCGTGCGGTTTGGTCGGAGACGGCAGTTTGACGTGGCTTGATCCCGGCAAGCCGGTTGTTCTCATTCGGCACGCCCGTCGACCAGTCGACGAAATCGCGGCATAGCTGGGCCTTGAGCTTGCCGACCGTTTTGTCACCAAAGAAGTTGTTCAGGTCGAGAAGCCTGATGACCAGCAGATCATGCTGCGCCCATGCCCGCGCATCCGACGCGTCCTTCGGCCTTTTTGAGATTTCGTAAGCGGTGAGTACGTCCGCTATCGCAAGGACGTTCGGATCGGTTGCGCCGATGGTCGTTGTGTGTCGCCCGCCGATGTAGGCTTCGAGCGCCTTCGCTGCGCCGTCAATCTCATCGCGGCCGCAGCCTGTGCGGATTTGCCGTCCTCGGTCGAGGATGATCCAGGCCTGGTCATCCTTTCTGAACCAGAGGCGCGGCGGTTTTGCTTTGCGGCCCGGCATGACGGCGTCACCAGTTTTCTGATTGCGCGTGGCGTGGTCAGAATCTTACCGGCCACCTGGGCAACTTCAAGAGTCCCGGCCGAAACAGCGGTTCGAAGAGACGATAGCGTAAGCGGTCCGTTGGGGAAAAACACTTCGACCGCCTCTGGCAGCGTCATCGCCTCGTCTTCCTGCCAATCCGCAGGACGAGGCCGGAGCCTTGCGCGGACGAGCTTGTCGCGCTTGGGCGCGCGCGCCGACCGACCAGTCATGACGAGACCCCTCAGCCAAATCCGATGGACTTCCCGCCACCAGCAAGCGGGTAATTTTCACATCAAGGCGGGCTGTATCGGGATTTGAACGCTTTTTACGGCCGGAGATGCGGGGTGATTACACCGGGTGGCCAAAGCAGCTTTTAATGCGCTTCTGTGGAGCCTTGCGCCCGATAAAATTAGGGTGCCCAGCTCCGCTTTTCAATGCGACCCCACCAGCGACACGACCTTTGCTGGGGATTCCCGCGCGGGGGCACCCGGCCCCTCTTCGAGGCCGGGCTGCACCACGCGCAGCGCCCTGGCGCGGAAAGAAGGATATCTAAGGATATAAGGATAGGCCCGCTGATCGTGAGGCCTTTCAAAGGTTTAGCCATTCATCGGGTGAGGTCTGACTCAGCGTCGGGTGAGGTCTCACTCAGCGGAGGGTGAGGTCCCACTCAGCGGCGGGTGAGGTCTGACTCAGTTCAGGGTGAGGTCTCACTCAGCAGAGCGCTGGTGCCGTTCTTTCCCGGTGAGGTCTCACTCAGTCGTTGAAAATCCGAACGGCCAGTGCAGCTAATCGAGCATCAGGGGCCGCCAGGCACGCAGTATCCTGTCGTCCCCCTTGCCAACCAGCTCCAGCCGGTATTCCAGCAAACGTCCGTCCGGACATCCACCGATGGCTTTTTTCACATCGCGGTTGAAATACTTCTGCTGCTGCTTGGTCTGAAAGCGCTGCGCCAGCTCCATCAACGACACTTCAAACGGTCGTCCGTCCTTGGGCACCTTGAGCGACAGAAAGCGGTAAAGTGCCCGGTGCATCGGTTGCGTCAGGATCATGTAGTCCCGATTGAACGTCCGCAGCATCGGGACAGCGCGCTCGACGATGCCTTCGTAAATCCAGTCGGGCACCGCGATCCTGACACGCGTTGCCTTGCCGTTGTCGGTCTCCGACAGCTTCTCGTAGGCGCTGCCCACCAGCCTAAATTTGCCTCCCCGGTACTTGGTCCCCTTGATGGGGTCGACAACCACCTCTGTATTCCAAAGGCGGTCGAGGCTGCCCAGCACGTCGTCGCTGATTGTGCCGCCCCACTTCTGCCGCTTGAATTTGACGACTTCGCTGATGCTCACGTCAAACATGCGCGGCGGCGCCTTGGGCGTGATTGGCGAACGCCCGGCCTTCTTTTCGGCTTCGTAGCGTTCGAGCTGGCCCCGGTACTGGTTGGCCAGGTCGGCCAGCCAGGTCTGCATCATCAGCACCAGGTCGTAGTCGTCGATCGTTGGCAGCCCCGGGTCGCCCACCGTTCTGACCCGGATGGTTACGCCCTGAGGGGTCGTATAGACCAGTTCGCGCCGGTCTTCCTTGCGGCGATCCAGGGTGAACGGCGTCATCTCCATCAGGTGGACGTCATCCTTGAGCGCCAGCTCCGATAGCTCAGGGATGAAAAAATCGCGCTGGGCATCATCCGGGGCGACCGCGCGGAGGATTTTCTCGATCGGCGCGACGTCAGCAGGATGCGTTTGCCCGCTTACTACGATCGCCACGGGAATCTCTTTGCCCGTCACAGAGGCGGCAACTGCTTTCACGTGGTCGGAGAAGTTGCGCCCAATCAGGTCGGCAGCAAAGGCGGTACCGACCGTTACGGTCAGCTGGTTGGCCGACAGTTCAAATGTGCAGGGTTCGAACCACGACCGGAAGGCCTCCTCGCCCAATCGGGCCCTCAGGCGTTCGGCAATCAGCTGTCCAGGCGCTTGCATCGTAATTGCGGTTTATCGCATTTGCGGTTTTACGATTTGGCCGGAAATTCGTCTTCTAGCAGGCGCCGGATTTCATCGGCCATCACCCTTCCGCGCTGGACGCAGGCGATCTTGATGCGCGTATGCAATTCGACCGGCACATCGATGGTGAACCGCTTCATAGCAACCGGCTGCGCAGCCGCTGCCGGGGCGGGTTCTTCCTTCTTCAGATGCGGTTCAACACCGTTTTCGATCCAGGCATCTGCGCCCTGCGTCCTGGCGGGCGCGGGCATTTTGAACGCAACCGTCTTGCTCATGCTGCGGCTTTCTTTTCGTTTTGTTCGGACAGGCTGAGGGCCAGTCCGCTGATCTCCCGGGCTGCGGCGCCGTCAGGCTCGGCCTCGACCACGGCCAGGCCTCGCGCAGCGCTCTCGGCATAAATCACGCGCTGGCACAGCGCCTGCCTGCACACTGGGAAATGGAAGTCTTCAAGAGCAGTCGCGACGTCGCGGCCAATCGCCGTATTTACGATTTTACGATTGATCACAAAGGCGGCTTGCAGGTTTTCCTTGAACTGCCGTGCTTCATTGATCAGCTGCACCGTGTCCGCAGTCGCCCACACGTCATAGGGTGATGGCTGGACAGGAATGAGCACAAGGTCGCTTGCCATGATCGCGGCGCGGCCCAGCTCGCTCACCCGGGGCGAGCCGTCGATGATCACCGCGTCGTAATCGGCAGCCATGCTCGGCATATCCTTGTGCAGCGTCGGCTTGGGCATGCCGACGACCGTGAACAGGGGCTCACCTTCTCTTGCCGACGACCAGGCGAGCGAACTCCCTTGCGGGTCGGCATCCACCAGCAGCACACGCTGACCCTGCTTGGCGTAGACGGCCGCAAGGTTGACGGCGATGGTGGTTTTCCCCACACCGCCCTTTTGGTTCAGCACGCCGATAATCATGACAATCGTTCCTTATTTACGATTGCACGATTACACGCGTTGCCGGTTTTGCGGAGCGGGTTGCCCGTTTAATCAGCAGCTGATGTGGCCGCTTTGTCGCAAGTACGCATTTACGATTTTGCGGCCCAGCTGATTTCAGGCTCCCAGACGGTCGCCCGCCGACCATCCGGCAGGTCCGCCTCCCGGCTTTCCCAGCTCAGCGCCAGCCCTTCACCTTTGCACCACTCGGTCAAGGTGGCGGAGGCCTTGGTCCCGCGTACATCGAGATTGCTCGGCATTTTGACCCGCAGCGCGGTTTGCCCCTCGCGGGCCGCATTCATGATCGCCATGCGGATGTTGCTGGTGTTCAGCTCAACCTCAGCCCGCTCTTCGAGCGCCGCGCGGGTTTCCTTCTGCAGCACCGGCAACAGTTTCGCCAGTCCAGGTTTCATCGGTCACCTCCCGTTGCCGCAAAGCGGCTGCCGAGGTAGGTGTCCGTTACTTCGAGGCGGCCATGTCCAAGCTCTGCGCTGATCTGCATGCGCGCTCGGTAGTCCGCCGCCCGTTGCGCGCGGCTCAATTGCTCATACGTGGCGCCACCGGCAGCGGGACAGAGGCGCCCGGTGAGGGTTTGATAGCGCCATTGCGCGTACCAGTGCCGGTGTCCGTGTAGGTTGCGGATGCCGGTGCGCGCGGCGGCGTGTTCGACCTCCTGCCTGAAGGCGATATAGGTTTTGCCTTCCGGAATCAGCGAGCCGGTGCCGCAGAACGCGCGCACTTCATCCAGTAGCGCGCGCTGGCGCGGGTGGGTGAGCGGAATCTCCCGCGCCCGTCCGCCTTTGCACCAGCTCGCCTGCAGTTCAATTCTGTTGCCCTGGTCCGCCTGACCGGCCCGGAATTTAAGGCTCTCTTCAAGCCTCAGCCCAAATGCCATTTGCAGGCGGATGACCAGCTGCATGCGCCGGGGCAGGGCGGCCAGCATCTCGCCGGGCGTGATGCGGGCACGATTGCCCTTGAAGGCATGGCGATCCTCAATGCCCAGCTCGGCATTCGCCTTGGGCAATACGCTGGTCTTGCGAATGCGTCCCGCCCACCAGCGTACCCAGCCCAGCCGGTTCTTCATCGTGCCGGAGGTGAGGCCCGCCGTCTTCCATTTGGATATCAGCGCTTCAATATGCTTGGGCTTCAACGAAGCCGCACCAGGGAGCCTGTAGCCCAGGCCGCGCAGTTCGCGTGCCACCAGCTGCAAGCCCCTGTGCCGCTGGACGCGGGTCAGATGCGATCCGTCCCCCTTGAGGGTCAGATTTTTGAGGTCGTATTCCAGTGCGTCCACATCGTTGGCTTTCCTTGGTTAGTGCTTATGACCTGCCGCGTGGGCATCTAGCGCCACCACGGCCCGCCATCCCTGGCGGATTGGTCGACGTCCGATTAGCTAGATCGGCTGTTCTCCTCTCAGTCCGCGACCCGTTCGCCCCTCGGGGACGGTTGGGCTGTCGCATGGCCTCATCTTCATCTCCGTACTCGTTGCGCTACTCATGTCGCTTCCTCTTGTCGGTTGCCGCTGGCGTGCCCGTGGGGCTTTCACAGTCGGCCTGGTTGCCGGAAGGCGTCCGGCTCGCGTCTTTGTCATACAAAGTTATCAACATCGGTTCTCTCCGTTGAAGTGTGCGTGGCCCGAAGGCCAAGTGTGTCTCTCTTTCCCGGCCTTGGAAGCCCGGCGGCGTGTGACCGGTCAGGGGCCTGACTACCCCTGACGAAATCTTCTGGCACTCGTCGCCACTCGTTTCTGACAGTCGCGCGCCACACGTGTTGAACGGCTGGGAATTCGCGGAAATGTGCGGAATTCAAGTTCGGCGGGTTCACGTTCGGCTCGCCCTGTCACTACGGGTAGTGACAGGGCTGTTCGCCGGTGTTGCCGACCTGTCGGCATCGGGCAGGGGGCCTTCCCGACCCCTTCCCGTGGCCCGCTTGGGGCTTGTGCCTTCCAGCGTGCCAGCGGGGCGCTGCCGCCCCCGCACCCCAGGCAGGGAGCTTAGGGCTGGTGCCTTCCAGCTCCCTCGGGTTGCACCCCAGCCCCGCCAACGGCCTTGCGGCCGTGGAAGGACTCCGGCTCTCTACGGCGCTATGTGGGAGCGCGTTCGCCTCCGTCCTTCCAGAGGCCCGCGCCACCCATCGAGGGTGTCCTGGGCCTGTCCGTTCGGACAGGTGCAGCGCGTCAGGAGCTGCTTTTGCGTGCCTCCATGAGTCCGCATGCCGAAACACCGGCCCGCCCAACGCATCACCGCCGCAGACGCGGCCAAGGGCGCTGCTGCCGAGCGCACTTTCCAGGCATGGCTGGATGGCTCGGTTCTGCCCCACCTCTACATCGAGCAGTCGCCGCTGACCGTGCCCGCCCCCCTGCGCGGCCAGATCAAGCGGCCGGATTATCTGGTCGGCATTCCACGCCTCGGGCTGGTCGCCTTCGACGTCAAAGCCAAGACCATCTATGCCGGGGATCTGATCTTCGATGTCGGCGAGGTGCAGAAGCTCCGCAATTTCGCGCGCCTGTTTCATCTCACCGTGTACTTCGCCTGCCTTGACCCTGAGGGCGGCCAGGACGGCTACTGGGTGCGTCTGGACCAGCTGGATGAAGTTCCGGCCATTCGGCGCAACGGAAAGCTCACGCTGGCGCTCTCCGTCGGTCTGGCACAGCCGGTTTCGCTGACGGAGCCGTTCTATACGGCTTTCGTTCGGGCGGTGACATTGAAGTAAGCGCGCGCCGTTCAGGCCGGGCTCTAGGCTATGCCCGGAGTCTTGGTCTCCGCCATACGGTGACGATCCCTCGCGCAAGGCCATATTGAACGCTCGGCCGGGGGCGGTCGGTCCCGCATCTCCAAACGATGCTCCTGCGGCAGCCCTGCTAACCGGTCCTCGCGTCGCAGTCGGTCCCGCATCCCGCTAATGCGGCGCTATGCTGATGCTCCTGCGGCTGCATGTCTCCCCTTCAGGCAATGAGATAGGGAAGGGGCCTCACCATCCGTCTGCCTCAAGGCCAGGCCCTGCGGGCGCTACGCGGCCTTGACCCGACCGCTACGTGTGAGGCGTTTGGCTGCCATCGGCCTAAGCCGAAATCCGGCTTGGCCGTTTCAAATCAGCAACATGGTTGGCGCGCCTTTGGGCACGTCGATTGCCCGGCCCGGAGGGCCGGTCGCATAGTGCTAAGGGCGCAAGGGGAATCTCATGCGCTGGGGCTATCAACCCCATCAGTAACTGGCGGGCACCACCATTTGGTGCTGTTTGTGTACGGACGCACAAGCGCTCGCCCCATACGGCCGGGTGGTGGTGTCCTGTCCAGGGTCAGGCCTAAAGGCATCGCGCCGTTGTTACTGACGGTTGATAACACCCGGCCACCTCATTGGTGGCCGCTCAACCCGGTGACGAAAGGGACGGTGGTGTTGGCGATCGCAAAAGTAAGGCTCGGGCAGGCAACCGTACTTCTCTGCGCCATAGGTACGCCGTCGTTTGCCGAGGTTCAGGCGTCGGCCGCAAAGGAATACACCCCCCGCATTATCCGCGTCAGCGATATTCGCGAAGTTTCGGGCGTTGTGCCCGCCAACGATTTTGCCGCAAGAACCGTCTGGGAGATCGACCAGCTCAAGGCCCGCGTCGACGCCCTTGAAAAGACCGTAACGAAGCTGCGCGACAAATGAAGCTTCGGCTGACGCTCGCTCTCTTGTCAGGACTGGTCGCCGGAAGCGTCCACGCCGCCTGTACAACCCCGCCCGGCAATCGGGGCGACCAGGTCTACGCCATCGACCAGAACATGATGGTGTACTGCGACGGCACCAACTGGGTGAGCATGGCCGGTGGGGTCAGCGTCACTTTGGGCGGGGGCGCCGACCCCCGCATTGGCACTCTTGGCAGTTCGGGGCAGTGGTGCACCACCAACGGCAGCCAGATCAACTGTGCCAGCGCGGCACCGCCCGTTAACGGCGGGACAGGCGCCAACACCTACCTGGCTTACTGGAGCAGCGGCAACCAGCTCGAAGGCAACAGCGGCCTTACCTACAACAGCGCGTCCGGCCTGCTGGCGGCAACGAACATTTCGGCCACCAATCTGACGGCAAGCGGGATGATTTCGACCAGCGCGCTGTACGTCAACGGCGTGGCGGTGACCGGCGGGGCGAGCGGAGACAGCATTGTCAGCACATCGGCCAACGTGGTGGCTGGGAATGGCGGTACGGTGAGTATTTCCACCGGCGGGGTAAGCGGTACGGCTTACTTTGATACGACCGGGCGGCTGGTGGTGCCGGGGATTAGCGTGACCACCGCTCAGGCCAGTTTTACGACGCTGACGGCGGGGATTGTTTCGTCGACCGCCGTGCAGATGACCAGCGACACCACCGTGTGCGGCGCCAGCACCGCCGGGCGTGTGACCTACGCCAGCGGCAGCCTGATGCTGTGCAACGGCACCAGCTGGAGCAACGTGGGCATTGGCGTGCCCGCTGGCACCATTGCGGCGTTTGCCAGCGCCAGCTGCCCGGCAGGGTGGACGGAATACACCGCTGCGCGCGGGGCCTTTCTGCGCGGCATTGATAACGGGGCGGGGTTAGACCCGGATGGCACGCGCGCAGCGGGGGCTTATCAGGCGGATGCGTTTCAGGGACATACACATAGCGGGGACTATGCCTCATATAATGGGCAAGGAACTGCGTCTGGTTCAAATCTAGGGGCTTCGGCATGGTACTTGAAGCCGGCAGCACCCAGTGGCTTTTCTACTTATGGCAGTTATGGCTCACCGCGTGTTTCGTCCGAAACCCGCCCCAAAAACGTTGCCGTCACCTTTTGCCAATACAGCGGCGTGGGGGGCACCTACAGCACCGTAAGCAGCAGCCTGGTGGCGGGCAGCGATACGCAGGTGCAGTACAACAGCAATGGCGGCTTTGCGGGCAGCCCCAACTTTACGTACAACGCCGGGCTGTTGACGCTGACCGGGACTGTTACGGCCACCAATGTTTATGCGAACGCCATCAGCGCTTCGACGGCGTCGCTGGGTAGCGTTGGGGCGGGGAACATCAATGCCAGCGGCGTGGTGAGTGCCACGGGCGTTACCGCCAATGGCGTGCCAGTGATGGCGGGGATGTTCTACAAGGCCGACCCGGACAGCGTGGCCTTTACCAAAACCGGCGCGGGGACGGTGAGCATCAAGGCGGGCACCGTGGTGCAGGTTGGCACCTATACGGTCAACTACGCGGGCGCCACAGCGGTGAGCATGCCCAGCCTGACGGCTGGCACCGACTATGCCATTTACGCCTGCGGCAACGGCACGGCGGTGGCCGACAGCAACTGGACAAGCACCACAAGCTGCACGGGCGGTTACCGCAAGATCGGCGGCTTCCACTACGCCCCCGGCGGCAACGCCACCGCGCAATCGGGGGGCGACAGCACGCCCGCCATCAACGCCTACAGCTTGTGGGATTTGCACTGGCGCCCCAAATGCGACCCGCGCGGCATGACGCTGGTGGCCAACAGCTTTTGGGTGGATATTTATTTGCTGAACACCGACCCGGACACCAATGGCACCAGCGCCTACAACAAAACCATCGCCGACAGCGGCAACCCGCCCAAGGTGCCCGCGATGTTCGGCGGCAACGGCAGCACGGCCTACAGTACTCTGGATTGGTACGCCGCCGCCGAGATCATGAAAAGCCAGGGCAAGGAACTGCTGAGCCAGAGCGAATTCATGACCGCCGCGTACGGTACGACGGAGAACAGCTCTTCGGGCGCAGACCCGGTGACCACCGGCCTGAGCGCCACCTACACCAGCAAATGGGGCCTGATGCAAAGCACAGGGCAGATGTGGGTTTGGAGCAGAGACCAGAGCTACAGGTACGACAGCAGCACCTGGGCATGGAACAACGTGAACGGTGGTCGTGGTCAGGTCTACATTCAAGGCGGCCACGGGATTGTATACGGGCTCTTTGGCGGCACCTGGTACGACGCGGGCCTCTCCGGTTCGCGCGCGTCCGCCTGGTACGACTATCCATGGAGCTCCAGCGTCAACTTCGGGGCCCGGGGCCGCTGTGACCACCTGCGACTTGAATAGGGGGCGCGATAGCGCTCCCCGCAGAAATTGTGAGCCATTTGTAATACAAAGCATTGAAATAAAAGACTTCGACATGACGATCGTCAAGGACGAAACCGCCACATATGATCAAATGGCGATTGTTGAGAAGTACGAACAGGTGATCAACTACTGCTACCCGATTTTCCAGAACATCCCGCGCAAGCACGGGGTGGCGCGCGACATGATGCTGCGCACGCTGTTCGGGCAGATTGAGCTGTTCGTGCTCGCGGGAAAATCCGGTCAAGTCTCCCGCCTCTATTCCGCGGACGCCAACTTGGGCGTGCTGCGTTACTGGCTACACTTTGCGGCCGAAAACAGCCGCAGGCTCATCACCACCAACCAGCACCGGACGGCTCAAGCCCTGGTGGCCGAGGTGGGGGCGATGCTTGGGGCGTGGATCAAGTCCACGAAGGGTAGGGGGTGACCGGGGCCAATGTGCCACGGGCTCTTTGGCGGCAACTGGAACAACGCGGGCAACTCCGGTTCGCGCGCGTCCAACTGGAACAACTATCCATGGAACTCCAACGTCAACATCGGGGCCCGGGGCCGCTGTGACGACCCGTTTTCCGCTCCACGCTGGTCAAGGCCGCGTGGGCCGACCATAGTCAATGAAGGTGGTCAGCCTGGTTATCCCGCTTCGGCGAATACATCGAGAGGTCCGGTACAGCGGGGAGTAGACCCTCGAAACCCGCGACCGGCTTGCGCCGTCCGCTGATGGGCCGCAAGTATCGTCACCTCATGGAGAAGATCGTTTCCGACGCCAACATGCGCGAAGCCTACCGGCGGACGCTGAAAGGTCACCGGCACACCTACGGCTACCTTCAATTCAAGGAATACGCCGATGTCAATTTGAAAGAGTTGGCCGACGATGTTGCCGCTGGCACCTACCGCCCCGGCCCGGTGCGCCAGTTTATGGTGTACGAGCCCAAGCCGCGCCCGATCGCGGCGCTGGGATTCCGGGACCGGGTTGCCCAGCACGCACTTTGCAACGTCATCGGCCCCATCTTTGAAAAGGTCCTGTTGCCGCGCACCTACGCCTGCCGCGTGGGCAGGGGCACCCATGGGGGCGTAAAGAACCTGCAAGCGACCCTGCGCCGGCTGGGGACGCCGTGTTACGCGTTGAAGACCGATTTCTCGAAGTACTTTGCCTCGATAGACAGGGCCGTTCTGCATCGGCTCATCCGCCGCAAGATAAGCTGCCAGCGTACCTTGCGGATGATCGAGGCCATCACTCCGGACACCGGCTGCGGCGTCCCTATCGGCAGCCTCACCAGCCAGCTGTGGGCAAATGTTTATGGCAATGAAGTGGATCGATACCTGCAATGCCACCTGCGCGAAAAGCACTGGTTCCGCTACATGGATGACGTGGTGGTGCTGGGCGCCGACCCTGCGCACTTGAGGCATGTGAAGGAAGAGATTGAGTGGTTTGCCCGCGACCGACTGCACCTGCGGCTAAGCAAATGGAGCGTGGCCAGTGTTTCGCGCGGCGTCAACTTTCTCGGATTTCGGGTGTGGGCCTCTCACAAGCTGCTGCGCAAGCAAAGCGTGGTAAGGGCGCGCAGGCGCCTGCTACGCTTCAGGCAACGCGGCCAGAGCGCCGAGAAGTTCTTGGCGGCATGGATGGGCCATTTGAGCTGGGCCGACAGCTTCAACCTCAAATGCCGCCTGCTGCTGGCCTCCCGCCAGGTGGAATCGTCTCATTATACGAAGCCACCCATACCATTCGCCGTTTTGGAGCGGCAACTAGCGCTTCCGGATTTCAGCTGGTGGCGCGAAAGCATGGCGGATGTACCTAGCGCTCGTCGCCGGGGTGATCCCAGCGATACGGCGTGATTTCCTGCCGTTCGGTCAGCTTCACCAGCCGCACCGGCGGGCGATAGCGCCGCGTGCTGCAGGCCCGGCAGCGAAGTGAGGCTTCGAGTTTCCAGATGGGGGTGTCACGCGGGCGGCGGATGGCGTCGAGGGGAAGGCTGGCGCGCGTTTCGCACCGCAGGCATTTCACCTCAAGCCAGCCCATTCCGCCGTTCAGGCACTGAGCGATGGTGGGCGATGGCTGGGCCGGGCCGCCATAACCCTCCATGCGGATTGACCACGCGGCGGCTTCCGCCTGGTCGGCATCACGCACGGCTTGCGTTGCGCGTTCACGCGCGGCCTGGGCGCGCATCTGCGCGCCGCGGATGCGGCTGCCGAAAATGACCTCTCTGGATTTCGTGCCCACGGCCGCAATACAGCGGGCGAATCGGCCCGCGGCAATGCCACTAGGAATAGATACGTAGCGCAGGGGAGCCGCCCACGGGTCGTGTCAACCCGATCAAGCCTCTTTCTAGGGTTCAAACTCGTAGGTGCTCGTGCGCCTGTGGGCCTTCCAGGGGACACCCAGCCGCTGGTCTCTCGAAGCCTCAATGAGGGCTGCTTCCGCCTGGCTGTATGAGCACCTCAACAGCTCGATGCCGGTTTGTAGCAGGCCGTTTTTCCAATAGTCGGCGGCAACCCGGTGAGGTGCAAGCAACGCACGCGCCGCTTCCTCGACGGCGCCTGCCCGCCGAACGTGGACGCAGTACAAGATTTCCCAGTCGCGGGCGCCGCCATACCGTTCGCTCCTGATCTGGTTTTCCCGCTGGTTGGTGTCGCGGCAGTTGCCGATTTTGATGAGCTGGGCAGAGGCTGAGCCTGCGATATAGACGTACCTGTCCTCGGCGTAGTGTGCCTGGTAGCCCAATTTGCTGGTGTCGCATTGGACGCAATGTCCACGGCGTGACCGTAGACGATGCCCGGCCACTCTACACGGACTACCAAGAGCCACGGTTTTACCCGCCTCATCGATTTGTCTAAACCAAAGCTGCTGAGGTAGGCCCCTCACATCCATTACATCTTCAGGTCCCAACCCTTGGCTGGCGAGGAAGGTTCGTTCGGAGTCGGTCAGCAAGTGGCCCATCGCCATCGATCGTGATTATCGGCGTTGCGTAAACGCTAATACCCGCTCGCAGAAATGCGTAAGCTCTTGATCGTTGATAGCCTCGGTCTCCCAGGCAGCATTGGTATCGTGGTGAAACTTGTTGGCATAATCGAGCAGGGAGCGAAGTTCGGCCGCGTCTGCAGCAGACAAAATCTGGTCAGCCCGGCCGACTCGCTGAGCGCAGAGGTTATGAAAAGGGCCTAACAGCATGCCGGGAGTGAAGTTGGCTGGATACGCAACCCGCATATAGACCTCAAGGATGGGCCGTAGGGCAGCTGCAACAGAGCGTTCGCGTGCCGGATCAGCAGAAAGCAAATGCGCTCTTACCAGTTCATGGCGCCGGTCATGCTCTGTGATGCAATCTTGGTTGACGTCCCAGAGGGTCAGGGTCGACCCCGAGCCGTCCCGCGCGATCCTCATTGCGCACCGTGTCGTGCGGTCGGCGCCCTCCCACAGGGCGCAAAGAAACGGCTTCGAGTGGGAAAGCACGATCATCTGAGAAACACGGTCACTCAAGCGGCGCATCTCCTGCACCGTCGTCAAAGAACGGTGCTCGTCGAGGCTGGTCATGGGATCGTCGATGACGACGATCTTGTCCGCCAGTTGCGCCTCCTGGTCTAGCGAGGCAAAGAAAAACGCCAATGCCAGCGTATTCCGGTCGCCTGCGCTCATAGTGTTGCGGAAGCAGGGGCCGGTGTCTGCCGTCAGAGCAACGGCGACGTTATTGATCAACACATTATACGTGGCCGATGAGCCGCCGCGATTGTTAACCGAAGTCACGGCGCCAAGACGAAAACCCGCGTTGAAGCGCTGTAGGTAGACATTGATCGCCGCTTCGTAAGCCGGAAAGATAGTCTGACGATATCGGTCTAATTGGGAGCGAGCTGCAACGCGAAGGCGTTCTGTGGCAGCCTTCGCTGTCTTCTCTGCAAGGTAATCGTCGCAGAGGGCCGCGGTTGCTGGCTCGTGGCGGGCCTTAGCTGTGTTTAACCGTGCCAGGTCTGCGACAAGGGTGGCAACATTTGCGACAGCAGCCTGTTCTTTGACGACGGCGAGCGGCTGGTTGCAGGCTTGCAGAGCCGTAGAGAGGCGCTCAACGAGCGTCCGTTGGGTGTCGTACTCCTCAATTGCCGCCAGAACGTCCGCAGGGAGCTGGGCCGTTTCGAGAGGAGAGGCAGCTTTGGCGCGAAGGACAGTCAGCACAGCCTCACGAGCGGCCGTCCAGGTTCGGGCAATTTCCGCTGTATCAAGATCAATCTCCGGCACATCCGTGAACTCTGACCAGAATTCCCGATTTTGCACGGCTACACGGACCGCTCTTTCGAAGGCTGCAGGAATATCGCCTCCGTGAGCCGCATGTATGCCTCGACCGGCGGCGGTGATTGCCGCCTTCAAAGCTTCGTACTCTTCGCTGAAATAGGCCTGATAGTGCCGAATCAGCTGAGAGCCACGCAAGTCCTGCTCGCAGAAGGGGCAAACCTCGTTAGCTCGTCCGTCGGAGGCCCTTGAAATGCGCGGCATGCCATTGGCAACCCAGTCTTCACCACCCTCGCCCAAACGACGCAGATGCTCCTTTACGCGTGCGGCAGCGGCTGCCTCCAGATCAGCCAAATCTCGTCCTAATACGGTGTTTAGGGCGGCAGTGTCGAACGAGGGCAGCGAGAGTTTAGTGAAAAGCGGCCTTTGCCTAATCGTGTCGCTTGATCTCGCCGCGGCGAGATTTCGCTCGGCCTCCTGAATCTTTTGGTCGACATTGGCGTCTGCGGCCAATGCACAGAATGCATCGACCGTTAGTGCTCCACGAACAGCGGCCGGAATGGCCTCCTGCTTGAGGCGCAGTTGTCGGTTATGCTCCTCAATAGCCGCAACATGTCTCTGTAGTGCCGTGTTGAGAGCAACTCCCTGCGCCCCCAGAATCAGCTCATGAAGGTTTTGGCGATGCGCCGCCTCAATCTCAATCCCAGAACATACGTTCGCCGCAACAAACGCATCATCAAAGACGGCAATGCTTGGAAGCGGCGCTGGCCATGCACCCTGCTGGAAAACAGTCGGCGCTCCATTTATCGTCAGCACGACGTGTGGCGGATGTTGCGCTCCCAGGCGCTGCCGTTCATTAATGAGTTGAGCTGCGCCCTCACTTAGCGAACGAAGAATAGCTGCAATCGTGGTCTTACCGCGCCCATTCTCAGCATAGATAAATGTTTGCTTGGAGAGTGGGATCTGAGCGCCGGAGTTTACGGAGTCGAACTGCCCCACGTTTCTCAGCAGCGATATGCGTTCCAACATAAATCGTCCCCAAATCCTTCATCAAATGGCGGGGGAGTGCATCCAGATTCCCCGGGTTTTAATATCGCCGATATGAAGCAAGTGCGCTATGGCAAAATCGATCTAGACGAGTGCGAGCTTCGAGTTGAGCTGCGCCGATGCCCTGGTAGTCGAGCGTGCCCTGTGGCGGCCGGGCTCTAGCCCGGTCTGCACCGGGTTGGAGCTTGCCGTCTTGCCCATCCAGTAATGATCCCTCACGCAGGGCAAACAGGACGCCCAACCGGCCCCGGTACCTGGTACATCTTGAGCATAAACGCCGTGACCCCGCGCGTGGCCCGCAAATATCGATGCTACTGAGCAGGCCGAATTTGTGCTAAGTGCCGCTCTATGATTGACGACATTCCCTCGGACCGACTGGAACAGGTCCAGATGATGGAGAACCTGCTGATTGCGCGGGCGACGGGCGATCTGACTGCCAGCAGCCGTCACTATTTTTCTCTCCGCAACCTGGTGCTGGACGACCCCGAGCTTTCGCGACTCGCGCCTCCCTTTGTGAGAACATGCCGGACGCTGGATGTCTTTTGGCCCTTCATCAAGGAAAAGGCAGGCTCATACGCGGAGAGACGGGGGTTCATCGGCGAAGCGTTCGCACCCTTATATGACCATCTGGAACGGCGCACGCGCGCGCCCGGCGACACTGTCGTTTCGGACGCGCTGGCGTCGTTTGATGCGGAGGGTGTGCATGTGGTGTGGGAGAAGGCGTTGAGTCGCCGCAACGCGGATCCCGAAGGGGCAATCACAATAGCCCGGACGTTGCTGGAAACCGTCTGCAAGCGAATTCTGGATGACCTGGGTGAGTCCTATTCGGAGAAGGACGACCTACCGGCGCTTTACATCAGCGTGGCCAAGCAGCTCAATCTGGCGCCCGACCAGCATACGGAACAGCCGATCAAGGCGATCCTCGGCAGCGCGATGAATCTGGTGAACGGCCTTGGCACCCTGCGCAACCGCCTGAGCGATTCTCACGGCCGGGGCGGAAAGCCGGTGCGGCCTTCAGCGCGCCATGCCAAGCTCGCCGTCAATACCTCTGGCGCCCTCGCGACGTTTCTCGTCGAAACCCATCTTGAGCGCGGCCAGGGCAAGTGATGCTGCCAGGAGGCGTTGATTGAGGAAGCCGCGCAGAGACGTCCGTCTCGATGACATCATTACTGGCCAAATCCTTGGCGCCGATTCGGAGGTGTTGGCTCTTGTCCTGAAAATCCATCTTGCTTTGGAAGCCATTCTGCTTGAGATGATGAAGATGTACCGGTCCGACGATGGAATCTACAGGCTTTCGTTCCCGCATAAGACCGATGAATTGCAGCGACGCGGCTATATCTTGGTTATCGACAAGTCAGCGCTTGATCGGTTTAATGAATTTCGAAACGACTTCGCCCATATATTTGGGCACGAAGTAGTTCTTTCAGATGCAATGGCTCTCGCTCGCGATCTTGAATCGAGTGGAATCGATTTCTCTGACTCGGTTGGCCGCTACACCGACGATGAGGCCACCGAATACTACGGTGGACTGTTTGGCGTTCTAGAAGAAGTGGGATGGTGCATTCTCTCCCATGCCGCATTTGTGTTATCCGAACGTGGCGGCCGTGATCTCTTTTCGACCATCGAGAAGCCTGTCTAGGTTGGTGCGCAAGTCACAAATTGCGCACCAGAAATAAGCAGCCGTGCTAATTGCGCTTTTCCGGTGCGCAAGTCTGGTGCATAATTACCAGCGTGAAGATTGGGTATGCCCGCGTGTCGACAGACGGCCAGAGTGTAGCCGCTCAGGTCGCGGAGCTGGAGCAGGCGGGCTGCGACGAAGTCTTCCAGGAGACGGCGAGCGGCGCCAAGACGGACCGCAATCAGCTTCGCAAGGCGCTCGACAGGCTCTCGGCAGGCGACGTGCTCACGGTGACCCGGCTTGACCGGCTGGCCCGCTCCACCCGCGACCTTCTGAATATCCTCGACACCATCGGCAAAGCTGGAGCGGCGTTCAGGTCGTTGCACGACGCCTGGGCCGACACCACCACGCCCCACGGTCGTCTGATGCTGACTATCCTGGGAGGGCTGGCCGAGTTCGAGCGCGAACTGATTCGCGCCAGGACGAGCGAGGGTCGCCAGCGGGCGAAGGCGAGGGGGGTGAAGCTAGGCAGGGCTTTCAAACTCACCCTTGAGCAGCGCCGCCAAGCACTGGCTCGTCTGGAGGCGGGGGAGCAGCAGCGGGAAATCGCGCGCACCTTCAACGTCGCACACACGACGATAGGCAGGCTCAACCGAAATCGCTGACTTCCTGCCAGTTACCTACCAGAATTTTACCTGCTTATACATTTCCCCGAACCAGGCCCACTTGGCGGTGAGAAAAGCCAGGAACCCTGTCTGCTCAAGAGTGAACCAGAGAAGGACTACCACAGCAAAGGAAAGCGGGATGCTGACCCATTTGCTTCCTGTGAGTCCCGCCCAGAGCAGGCGCCAGAACTGCTTGAAATAGAATTCATCGTCGAACGATGGGATGTTCATAAAACTGGGCGAGAAGTCCGCATAGGAAGCGTTTTCGAGGTCCTTCAGATAGCTCGTGCGCTCGGTATTTTCCTCGTGCTTGTGGAATTCCGAGACATCGGAATGCGCGAAGAAGGCTATCCGGAAGAATTTATCGCCAACCCGGATTGCTCGAGGCCTGTCGGAGAAATTGATGAGGGCCGTGCTGATCGGCCCTTTGAAGAAGGGATCGATGATGCCGACGTTCAGGGCAAGAATGCCCTGCTTTGTAAATGTCGTGCGCAGGGTGGCGAACCCCGTGACGTCGGCCGGCATGTTGAACTCCTCCTTCGAGAGCACCCACACCATTTCCCGCGGTTCAAGGAAGTATGGCGACACCTGAGGATCCTTGCGCCTGGCCCGAATCGCCTTCTTGCCTATAGGCACGATTTCCCCGACGGTGAGGTCGTAGGTGCTGTTCTTCAGGTTAGCGACCGAACCGCCCGTGAGGAGTCCGCGATCGAGGACTTCCTTGCCAACAATCATTGAGAGCCTGCCGTTAGATGACCTCAAACGAAACCACAACCTCTCGCGAGAGATGGGACCGGCGATTTTTTGAACTTTGTCAACTGGTTGCATCTTGGAGCGAGGATCGAAGCAGAAAGGTGGGTGCCGTCATCGTTGGTCCGGCCAACGACATCCGCGCAATCGGTTTCAACGGACTGCCCAGACGCGTCAGCGGTGCACCGGAGGATCGGCATTCGAGGCAGGACGGAGAGAAATACTACTGGTTCGAGCATGCCGAACGGAATGCAATCTACAACGCCGCCCGCTCGGGAACCAGCACTGAGGGCTGCCGTATGTACACGAATCTTTTCCCCTGTTCCGATTGCACGCGCGGCATCATCCAGAGTGGCATTGTCGAACTGAACAGCTTTGGGGCCCCGGAAGGGGACGAGGTCTTCAAGCGCAGCTTCGAGGTCGCCACGATCATGCTGGGAGAGGCTGGCGTAGAGGTGCGGCTCTTCCCGGTGGACTTCGTAGCCGGTGGCCCCGACTGACAGGCGGCTGCAGCGGAGCACCTGCGAAAGTATGCCTCATTTGTCCGCAGGTTGATTGCTGAGGGGGACGACGAGTGCCAGGGTGTCAAAAATTGACCCAGCACCGATTCGGCATCATGACCCTAAAGACAAAGAAAAAGCCTTCAGAATTCAAGCGGCTGCGAGAACTGGCCGGCCTCACCGTTCCGGAAGCTTCAGACCTCCTCAAGGTGGCCATCGGGACCGTGTACCGGTACGAGCGGGGGGAGACGCGTCCTTCCAGGCTTGCGCGCGATCTCCTCCGCCAGGCAGCCGAGCAGCGTGTGCAGAAGGAAGAAGAGCAGTCTGGCTTCCGGTTCATTGACCTCTTCGCCGGAATAGGGGGGCTGCGGCTTGGCTTCCAGTCGATTGGCGGCCGATGCGTATTCACGTCCGAGTGGGACAAGAAGTGCCAGGAGACCTATGCACTCAATTTCCCCGATAATCACACGGTCGCAGGGGACATCCGGGAGTTTTCCGCGCGTCCGGAACTCGTCCCTGAACACGATGTCCTTCTGGCCGGTTTTCCCTGCCAGCCCTTCTCAATAGCCGGCGTCTCCAAGAAAAATGCCCTGGGAAGGCCCCACGGCTTCCTCTGCGACACCCAGGGGACGCTGTTCTTCGATACAGCGCAGATCATCGCGCATCACCGGCCGGCAGCGTTCGTCCTTGAAAACGTCAAGAACCTGGAGCGGCACGATCAGGGACGTACCTTTGCAACGATCATCAACGTTCTGCGCGAAGAGCTGGGCTATCACGTCCAGTACAGGGTAATCAGTTCCGAGCCTTGGGTGCCTCAGAAGCGGGAGCGAATATTCATTGTAGGTTTTCGCGATCCCACCGGGTTCGATATCAACGCTCTCAAGGTGCCCGGCCCGGGAAAAGGGCCGAAGCTCGGCAGCATCCTGCAGGACCCCGACGAAGTTGACCCTAAATATACGCTGACACCGCATCTGTGGAAGTATCTGCAGGACTACAAGGCCAAGCACAATGCTGCCGGCAACGGCTTCGGCTACAGCCTGTTCGGTCCGGACGATGTAACGCGCACGCTATCTGCGCGTTACTACAAGGACGGGTCGGAGATACTTGTTGCGCAGCCAGGCAACCGCCCGAGACGTCTGACGCCAACGGAATGCGCACGCCTTATGGGCTTTGAAACGAAGAAGCGGAAGTTCCGGATTGGAGTATCAGATACGCAGGCATACAAGCAGTTCGGCAACGCCGTCGTCGTCCCTGTGGTTGAATTCGTTGCAAAAGCCATGAAGCCTCACCTGGAAGCGGCCCTCGCAAAGACCGTCCCGGTCCAGATGGCCGATCGGCGGCAAATCACAAGGCCGGACAGGCAGGCCGCAGTTGCTCATGGCTGACATCGTTGCACCCGAAGTCCGCAGCCGGATGATGGCCGGCATCCGGGGCGTCGACACGAAGCCCGAGCTGCTGCTCCGCAAGGCGCTTCATGCCAAGGGGCTGCGCTACCGCATTCATGACCGGAAACTCCCCGGAAAGCCGGATATGGTTTTTCCCGGTCTGCGGGCGGTTATCTTCGCGAACGGCTGCTTCTGGCACGGGCACGACTGCCACCTTTTCAAATGGCCTTCGACAAGGCCGGAATTCTGGCAGACGAAGATTTCCCGAAATCGAGAGAATGACCAGCGCACCCGCAAGGCGCTGGCTGACGCCGGTTGGCGCCACGCGACGGTCTGGGAATGCGCTCTGAAGGGCAGGTCACGGCTGCCGCTGACGGAGGTGGTCGACCGATGCGCCTCATGGCTGCGCTCCGAATCCCCTTTGCTTGAAATACGGGGCGGGTAATGAGCTTCCGGCGGGGGATGTTATCGGACTACTTTGAAGGCGTGGCCGTCAAACGGCTGTCGGTAGTGGAGACGACACCGACCAAGAGTAACCAGCACGAATTCAATGGATCGCGTCCCCTGCGTCACCTTCTGGGCGAGAGTGACCGCCTCGGCATTCCTGCCCGGTTCATCTGGCTCGGTGACGAGCAGGAGGGAATTACCGACGATACGACTGTCAGCTGGTACGATTCGAGGAAGGCGCAGGCGCATCGTTCGGCCGAATTCCGGCTTTACTATCCCGGCAATGCCGTCACGGAGCTTATGAAGGCGGGCGATACATTCTTTTTCGCCATGCGCCGGGACGGCAGCGCCATGCTGATAGTGACGCCGGCCGAGAGCACGATCCAGAACCAGTTGCTCTGGCTTTTCGGCCTTGAGGAGCAGCCCGAATTTCAGTTCACCTTCCGTGAAATCACCGGGACCGACTCCGGCCGGCTCGATTTTGCCGCCCGTTACATTCTTGACGAACTGGGCATCGAGCCTGAAGAGCCGGAAACAGATTTTCTTGACCCGCTGATCGTAAGATTCGGAACCAAGTTTCCGAAGACCAAGGAATTCTCTGCCTTTGCTCGCGAAACGCTAAGGGACGTTTCCGCGCGCGACAATCCGGATGCTGTCCTGTTCGCCTGGATGGAGCGTGAGGAACTGCTCTTCCGTCGTCTTGAACGCCATATCGTCGCAGATCGTATCGCAGCCGGATTTGCCGGGGACGGCAGCGGAGCTGACGTGGATGGATTCCTGTCATTTTCGCTTAGCGTCCAGCAGCGGCGCAAGTCGCGCGTTGGCCACGCGCTTGAAAACCATCTGGAGGCGCTGTTTTCCGCCCACGATCTGCGCTATGCGCGCGGGGCCGAGACAGAAAATCACAACAAGCCGGACTTCCTGTTTCCTGGACAGGACGAGTATCGCGATCCCGCATTTCCGGCAGCACGGCTGACGATGCTTGGCGCGAAATCAACATGCAAGGACCGCTGGCGACAGGTTCTTTCGGAAGCGCAGCGGATTACCGAAAAACACCTGCTCACGCTTGAGCCGGGCATATCCGAAAATCAGACAAGTGAAATGCGCGCAAAGTCCCTCCAGCTGGTCCTGCCGGCGTGCCTTCACCAGACCTATCGCGAGAGCCAGCGCTCATGGCTGTTCTCGGTGAGTGACTTTCTCCGCGTCGTAAAGGAACGTCAGGTGCGCTGACCAGACTCCCCTCCCGGTAGCGAATCGCGTAATTCGCCACCGGGGGACGAATATGAAGTGCTTGCATCCATTTTGCCCGACGGGAAACGGGGCCTCATCGTGGGACGAGGTAGTCGCGTCTGATGCGCTGAGAGCGCGCCCGGCCGACAGGGGCCCGTTGCTGACAGCGCTGAAGGCCAACTTCGGCGCACCCGCACCTGTACCTGTCCATCTTCCCGTGCCAACGCACGTGGCAGCCCTGATGACGCGCCTGCTCTACCTCTGTCCGTGTCTGTTCAATCAGCTGGACATTCAGGCCACGCCCGAAGCGACAATCCATTTCTGTGAGCTGACAATCGGCAAGCTGGTGTCAGCGAATGTGGAGAAGGCTTTCGATGCCCAGTACCCCGGTCGCGCCGGCTTTGCCATTCCCCCGGCCAAGCCCTGCACGAACGCCGGCACCATTATGGAGCTTCTTTGCAGCGAGGTGCTCGCGAACGAGGGCATTCCGCGCATGCAGCTCGACGGGGACAAGTGGCCGGCATGGACCGTCCCCGGCCATATGCTGCTGAACGTCGGCAAGATGAAGGAGTTACAGGCTCTGGGCGACATTCTCATTCCCTGCGCCCCTACAAACCTGCTCATCTCCGTCAAGACACAGGCCGCCCGTGAGCGCCTGCTCTATTCTGCCAACTCAATCGAGGGTATTGGTTTCGGCTTTTTCAATGAGCCAGATGAGTTCTGGACCACAAGCCGGATGCGCCTTTTCAAGCGCATGGGATTCAGCGCGATCTACTTGCCGGTGGCGACGCATCAGGCAATCATGAACAAGATCGCCGCAGAGGGACGCGAAAGTTACGCCGTCAATTTGAACGGCACGCCCCTCTACAGGCCGATGACAGAATTCGGCTCGGACATGAAACGCGTTGCAGGACGTTCCAGTTTCGATCTCTGAAAATTGAAGCACGCAGGTAATAAAAGGCCTCGCATCCAATCGAGGCCTTCCCGGCGCCACATCCATAGGCGCCAACTTTGAAACTACCTCACCTTCCGCGCGACGCCAAGCGGCCAGGCCCGTCTCAAGTATCAAGAGAAATGGACCGAGCCTTGGCCGAGCGCTTGCGCGCCCGGCCAGCGGCCCGGCCCACCTTGAAAATGTAAATCAATGAAAGATAAGGCCATGAACATCCAAACATGGCAGCCCGCACCGACCGACACCGCCGCCATCCTGCTTGGGGACTGCATCGAGCGCCTGCGAGCCCTTCCCAGCGGCACAGTCGATTTTGTCCTCACGGACCCCCCTTATTGTGTTCGCTATCGCTCACGCGAGGGGCAGACCATCGCCAACGACGACAGGCTTGATTGGGTTTTCCCCGCGTTCGCCGAAGTCTACCGGGTCCTCAAGCCCGGCGCCTTCTGCTTCAGCTTCTACGGGTGGAACGCGGCCGACAAATTTCTCACGGTCTGGAAGGCGCTCGGCTTTCGGGTCGTCGGCCACGTTGTTTTCGTCAAACGCTATGCCTCATCGAGGACCTTTCTGGAGCACCGACACGAGCAGGGCTATTTGCTGGCGAAGGGTGCCGTTGCGTTGCCGGACAAACCCCTGCCGGACGTGCTGAGGTGGTCGTACACGCGTAACGCGTTGCACCCGACGCAAAAGCCTGTCTTCCCGCTGGTTGAGCTTATCGACGCTTTCTGCCCACCTGGCGGCCTGGTGCTTGACCCGTTCTGCGGCTCCGGTTCGACGCTGGTGGCCGCCAAGCAGACCGGCCGCCCCTGTATCGGCATTGAGCTTGACGCAAAGCACCATGAAACGGCCACCAAGAGGCTGGCAGCAGCATGAGCTTCTACCTTCTTCGCCTGCTCCGCTTTTCCGGCGACACCGCCGCCACTCTGGCCCTCGTCGCCTTGCAACACCTGTTGCGACTACTTCGGGCAACCGGCTTGCCGGGAATATGGACACGGCTCAAATTTGCTGTGGTGTTTCTTAGTATCAAGGAAAATGGTGTCTCGGCCATTGCGCGCGGCGCGCTTCGCGCGCCGTGCTCACGGCCTCGCCACCTCACGCGAAACCTCCCAGATCGACGCCTGGAGCGATTTGGGTCTGCATGTAGCGCCTAACGCCGGCAGCAGGGTCATAATAGATATAACGGCCTCTACGGAGCCCCGTGGGCTCCACAGGCAGGTCGTCCAGGTCGTCGAGGACCGATGCCGCCAATTGCTTGCTGCCGACACGCAGGCAAATCCGGCAATTCAAGTTGGTGCGCAGCGCCGAATCCATGGCGTCCGTGGTTGGCTTCTGCAGGGCGCAAATCAGAACAATTCCGAGCGATCGAGCACGTCGCGCGATGCGAACGAGATTTCGAGCCAGCCCCTTTACCGTGGCCTTCTCTTCGCGAGTTTCGGCAGAGTCGATATCGCTTTGGATCTCCGCATACTCGTCGATCACGATGAAGATTCGCCCACCCGGCCAGTTTTGCTGGCCTCTTTGCCGCATCTCTTCCTGTCGATCGTTCATAATCGTCACCAACTCGTCGACGACTCGGATGACCTCTGCAAACTCCCACACCACCATCACCTTTGCGGCAGTTCGATAACGGTTGAATTCGACGCCACCCTTTAGATCGATCAAGATCAGGCCGTCTACTTCGTCTGACTTCACCAACTGGGAGACAAGTTGGTGAAGAAAAACTGACTTCCCGGAGCCGGTGGCGCCTGCCACCAGCATGTGCTGTATCCGGCTTACGGGCAGGATGAGTTCGGTGCCGTCGATTGCATCAGAGCCGAACACGATGCCCTGCGTACTGCCGACGAGGGGGATTGGTCGCTGCAGGGAAGCCTGGCGTGCAGCCTTTTGCGCTTCCTCAGTGCGCCGCTTCTGGACGTAACGCCTTTCTTCTTCGACCCTCTCTTTCGCCAAGCGAAGGAACTCTGCTCGCGAAGCCCGCCGCTTTTCCATGACGGTCTCATCGCCTGGCGAGACCCTGTAGTCGTCGTACAAGAAGGCAGACTTCATCGCTGCGTCCCAGCGCTTCATTTGGGCGTCATTGCCTTCACGAATTTCGCTGATAGTGTGGTTGGCGTCAGCCGTAACGTCATCCTCCCAGTGTCGATCGACCGCGAAGGCATGTGCTTGTTCCCCCTCGACCTGGCTGTAGTCGCAGAGTGCCTCGCCGCGATAGTGAGCCAGGGCGATCTCTTGTTGCCGGCAAGCGTACATCTTGAACTCAGCCTGCCAATAGCTCCCGAAGTTTTTCCGAAATTCCTGTCGCTCGCGCTCGATTAGGTCGTCACGCGACAGGCGGACCTGCGCCCCTGATTGTCGGGGTGAGGATTGAGATAAGAGCGCCGAAATGAAACCGCGGCCGAACATGAATCCCTCCGCCAAATGGAAAGAGCCGCACGTGTGCGGCTCAAGCTGATCCCTAAACTGCTCTGCAGGCGGCGCTCGTCCGCTCTCTCAGCCACACGCTGATGCTCGCCACGTCCAGAAGGCATTGCCGCATGTAGACCACGCGATAGGCCGGATTGATGGGAGCGACCAGCAAGACGCGGTCTGCCAACGGCCTGCCTTGCTGCTCGTAGAACGCCATCACCTGCCTTCGATCGAGGCCTTTCCAATCGATCTGGCTGTATCGCCTGCGCAGTGACCGGACTTCCCGTTGCATATCGCCCTCACGAGTCGCAGGCACCGCAACGCGCGCGCCGATACTCCTCATAGTCGGCGATACAGGCCCGTTGCCATGCCTCGCGGTGCCGAGGGTCAACCGGAGCAATTAAAAGCGCTCTCTCACCCAGCGGGCGGCCCGTGCGGTCGTAGAATGCAATAACGGCCCCGATATCGATCGCCTGCCAGTCGATCCTTTCAAACTTGCTGATGGTGTTCTCTTCGTTCATCGTTCGCCTCCAAGCGGGGTCCGAGGCCGCGCACCATTGCGCGACCTCGTCGTCCTCAAGGTCACGTCATCGGCGCAGAGGGTTTGCGGGACGCGTCGGTGCTACGATTGTCGGCAGGCCTCAGGTTGACCTGGGGCTTAGCGCGGAAGTATATCGTTCCCTCGTAAGTCGAGACGTCCACAGATATCTCGACCGGCTTTCCATCCGCATAGTTGGCCGGATCGGCACCTTCCGGCAGTCGCACCTGCATTACCTCAATGCCGTTCTTGGAGTTGCGCTTCACGAGCTGGACTGAGTGGCTTACGACTTGGCCGCGCTCATTCCTGCTCTCCCGCGTGCCCCGGCTCGTGCCGCGCAGAATTACTTCGGCGTCTGTAAAGTCCGACATTACTGGTCTCCGTATGGTCGATGAATGTTGAGTTTGCGCTCAAAGTCGTACTGTTATGGCCCCATGGCGTACCCCCCTATGCGTGGCTCATCGAATGACCTGCCGATGAGGAAGAAGTCACTGTCCCGGCCGCGCACCCGCCACCCGTAGTATTCAGTGCAGATAAAGCGGCCGAGATTGACGGACGTCGCCTTTGCGTCGGCGTCCGGGTCATCCGTGAAATCGAGGTCTTCGTTGCCTTGGAGATTGCGTGAGGTGGCAAACAGTCGGCGGGACTTCAGCGCATCGCATACCGCGCGCAGCGGCACGCACTTCATCATACGCAAACCCTCGCCGTTGCCGTCGTCGTACAGCTGCTCGGTGTTTCGGCCGACAAGGATCGGCTTGCCATGGACGGTCACCACCAGGCTGCCGGGCTTGAGGACGTATTTGAGAATTTCGCAAAGCGACTTCTCCCCTTCCGGTCCGAGAGGGGATTTCACGCCACGCAGCGGCCGAATGTCGACGACAGGCCGATAGTCAAGCCGCAACAGCTTTTGCCAGCGCGCTGCAAGCTTCTCTTGAGAAATGTAGATGGGACTGTTGCGCTTGAAATACTCGCGCCTGTCGACAAACCAGATGGCGTGCAGGTGCACGTTCCACTCTTCGGTCTGCGGATTGTACGTCAGTTCAATAGCCCGAACCCAAGCCTTCACGGCGCGCTTCACCATGACGCTTCGCATTAGCTCGCCATAGGTGCGGATGAGTGCGTTGACCTGTTGGGGAAGTTGATGGGAGGGGACGGTCTTGCCACCCGTCAGTGTCACCATCAGGCCCTGAACGACGAGGTTCTTTTCCAGGTATTGCTTGATAATTGCTTTCGTGCTGTGGAGCAGGCGGCGTGACCGCGACCGCATTGCGGTCGGGCACACAAGGTCGCGGCATTCGGCGAGGTTTTGCACCACGCGGCCGTGTTCGTAACGGTGGACCACCAGTCGGGTGCAGCAGTTGCGTAAGGCAAGCGCCCGCTCTGGCTTTCCGATGTAATTAAGCCCCTCTGACAATGGGGCCTTGTCACGCTGCCACGCGGCCCAGCGTTCTTTGCCATGATTGTCCAGGCGTTTGCCCGCGTCGGGCTCATCGCCGAAATCAGGCGCCTCGTCGTCCGGTAATCGGAACCAGATAGAGTCCGGCCACTGATTCGGGTCTTCCAGATCGTCGGCGGTAGTATCAGGTGAATAGAAGGAAGTCTGATCGACCTCCGAGCAGAACATCGGAACATCGGTTAGACTACCTAGAAGTCCACCAGACAAAGCGCTGCCGGTGCCGGTCTCGCCTGTTGACGAGCCGGGCGCATCAGAGCATGGTGCCATTGCGGATTGACCTAAGTCCCTCCTGTTTTTCGCGATTCGGGTGCGGCTTGCTTTCCGTTTTCCATGGGGCTCCGACGCGCCAACGTCGGGGCCCTTTTGATTCCGGAAAGTTACTTCGGATTCTGGACAGGCTCCTCCTATCAACAGTAGCTGGCACTACCCAGGGAATCCTGCCATCTCAAAATGAGCACGCCCAGCAGCGCGCTACGATGGGCGGTCGATCAACTTCGACTCGACCTCATGGCTAATCGCCTGCTGAGGGAGGAGCGCGTCTTACCCGAGGAGCACGCTCTTACGTTGGCGACCAGACCGCATTGAGCCAACGAGTGGTTAGTAAAGATACAGATAGCACGTACAGGACTTCTGACAACTGCTGAAAAAAAACTGCATCTTTAGTCAGACGGCGGCTTCAGCATCTCATTGATTGATCATGCGTTTGTTTTTGGCAGTGATGTTCGAAGAGTGACAACACGCTGCAAGCGGTACCCTGATGGCGCAGTGGCTTCTTTTGGTCGTTAAAGAATTGGCGAATCACCGGGCCGAGATAGGCCTATCGCCGCTCAATGTCCTGGAGTTTGAGGAGATCAAGCGCCAACGTGGGTGTCTCTACCGGCAGGCGGACGAAACCGTGCCGGTGGTAGAACGCGCTCGCTCCCGCCGACATCACATGTACGATCAACAGCCGCGCTGAAACCTCTCTGGCGGCACGAAAGGCGCGCATCACAGCGTCTTGCAACAGTGCTCTTCCAACTCCGTGGCCTTGGACCGACTTGTCGACAGCAAGGCGCCCGAGCAGGACCACCGGAATGTGCCTCGGCATATTCCGCCGCATGGCGCCTGTGGCTTCCTGGTTGAGAATCTGACCCATGCTGACGGCGTAATAGGCCATGACCCGCATCGTCCCCGCCGCAGAGACGACATAGGTGCGGCTCGCGCCGGAGGTCATATTCTCAAGGGCGCGTTCCCTGAGCCAGTCGTCCAGGGCTGCCTCTCCAGAACAAAAGTCCGAAAGATCGTGTTCGGCGGTGAGTGGAGCTGGCTCCGTAAAGCGGGAAGGCCGGTCAGTCACGCAACCAAGGAGCTTTCGCGTCCTTGATTCGTCTCATCCCGGCGATTGCATCGGCCGATGCAGGCTGGTCCAACCAATCGAGCACCTGCTGAAAGGTGCGATTGCCGGTGTAAAGGGTAGTCTGATCCAAGAGGACGGCCTTGGCCTCTTTCAAGGCAGAGGCGAGCATGAACTGTGACCGGTTCGCGCCCACCAGATCGGCCGCCTGGTCGATCAACGTCCGATCCTCTGCCTTGGCTCGCAGATGGATGTTGACCTCGGTACCCGTGCAATAGGATTTCATACCTAGAATATGGGTCGACGTGTTCACGTTGTCAACACATCAGACCCTGCCCCTAAGTCGTGAACCAACCCGAAACGCCGCAACGATATCGCAATGAAATGGCCCAAATCGGCATGAACGAAACGTGTCTGAGCGGCTGCCTGCCTCCATTATATCAATGCTTTAGACATTGCTCATAGCGTTCGGGACGCAGGGGTCGCAGGTTCGAATCCTGCCACTCCGACCAAGAATTTCCTGACCCGGCAGGTTATTTTTCCCATAGACGAGGCCGTCCGCGCTGCCTGGAGCAGCTCATGGCGTGATGTTGTCGACGCCGCGCCAGTCGCGGCCGAACGGCGCGATTCCGCATTTCAAATCGCGCCGCAGGTTTGATAGGACGCTGCCATCCGATTTGGCGGCCGCTTGATGCTGAAGGACTACCGCGCCTATTTGTTCGATCGTGACGGCCACATCGCCGCGATCAAAACCTTCCGTGCCGCTGACGATGCTTTCGCGCTGTTGAAGTCGAAGCAGATCAGTCTGGGCGGCGGCTTCGAGCTGTGGCACAGCGGCGACTGGGTCGCGCGCATCGACGCCGATGGCCAGACTTGGGACGTGCCGGCTGTCGATGGCGATGAGGCGGCGCTGAACGGTCTTTACAAGATCGAAGTCTCGGGCGGCGAGTTGCAGATCACCGGCACGGTCAGTCTGCTCGACGGAATGGTCCGCGGCGGTCAGGCCACTTATGCGATCACCGGTCGCTATCGCCGCATCGGCGATGCGATCGTCGGCGTTGTGCTCGCGCGTCGACACAGTCCGCAGCATCGTGGCTATGTGTTTCCTCACGACGAAGTCCGGCTGCAGCTCGATGGCTGGGTGTTCGCCGATCACATCGCCGGGAGTGCGGTGGCGGCTGAGCTCGACGCCCGTTTCGAGATCCGCTTGATACGGCTCAGCAGTTAGCTCGAACCGGACGCACTGAGGTCGGAACGCTGGGTTCCGCCGGAACAAGCTCATGTGCACGGACATTGATCCCCCAACAGGAGGTTCAGATGTCCAACCGCTTTCGCATCGCTTCGCTCGTTTACATGATGACCAACGCTGTGCTGTTCGGCGTCGGAATGGTGGCCGTGCTGACCATTCCGGCGCTTTCGCGGAACGCCATGGACTGGGTTCCGCTGGCGGTGGCGGTGAGCTTCATTCTGGCCGCGCCGATCGCGTGGTGGATCGCGCCGCGGCTGCGCGCCCGCTACTGGCGCCACCGGGACGGCGACGTCATTTCCGGCCCCTCGACCGCGACCGACAACCCCTGAGGCACCGTCCGCTGTGGCGAGCAGCCGCGGCTGGTCGCCACAGCGCCATGTTGATCAAGATCAACTGGCGGCTACGGTTCTCGCCCGTATCCTCGGGGGCTCGAGCGTGAACCTTGGTCGGTTGTGATGAGTTTGCCTGCTGTCGATTGGTTACGCGGCTTCCCGGCACTCGGGGAGCTGCCGGAAACGGAGCGTTCCTCCCTCGCGGGTACGGCGATGGCCATGAGCCTTCCGGCGGGCGCGTCGGTGTTCGCTCCGGACCAGCCTTGCGGCATGTTCATCCTGGTCTGCAGCGGCACGGTGCGCGTGTTCCAGCTCGATCCGGCCGGCAACGAGATCGTGCTGTATCGGCTCGGGCCGGGCAGCATCTGCATCCTCACCACCTTGGCGCTGCTCGCCTCCGACAGCTACAGCGCCTTCGCGGTGACTGAGAGCCCGGTCGACGCAGTCGGCCTGCCAGCCGTGACCTTTCACGATCTGATGGGCCGCTCGGCCCAGTTCCGCAGCTTCGTGTTCAACGCCCAGGCCGCCCGCATGGCGGACCTTATGGCGGTGATCCAGAACGTCGCATTCGCGTCGATCGAGACCCGGCTGGCTTCGCGCCTGCTGGCGCTCGCTGCCGATGGGCGCGAATTGTCGATCACCCATGCCCAGCTCGCCGCCGAAATCGGTTCGGCACGGGAGGTCGTCAGCCGTCACCTCAAGACCTTCGAGCGCCGCGGCTGGGTCAGCCTCGGACGCGGCCGGGTGGAGCTGCGCAACGCCGCACCGCTGCGCGCCGCCGCCCAATCCGCCCACTGAGACTGCGTTTGCGGATTTTCGGTTCCTCGCGAGCGCCGGTGACTTGGTCACAGACCGTGACTCCCCTTCGCCGTACAACCAGCGTGTCACTCAACCGAGCGAGGGGAACGACAATGACTGTGAACATGGGAATGATCGATCGTGTGCTGCGTGCCATCGTGGGCGCCGGACTGATCTATTGGGCGCTGACTACCGGGCCGATCTGGGCGTGGATCGGCGTCGTGCCGCTGCTGACGGCGGCGATCGGCTTCTGCCCAGCCTATACGCTGTTCGGTATCAAGACCTGCGCGACCAAGTCTTGACGTCGGCGACCTAAGTGTGGCTCTCGGGGCGGCGCAGCCCGTTCCCGGGAGTTGCCTTTTTCTGAACAGGGGAAACCATGCACAAGAACTGGATCGATCTGACGGGCGAGCTCTCGGTGGCGCTGCGCGAAGTCCGCACCGGGGCACCGGACGTCATGAAGGGATTCTCGGCGATCGCGCAGGCGGCGCTCAAGGCCAATGCGCTGGATACCAAGACCAAGGAGCTGATCGCTCTGGCGATCTCGGTGGCGACGCGTTGCGACGGCTGCATCGGCTTCCATGCCGAAGCCGCGGTCAAGCACGGCGCGACCCGCGACGAGGTGATGGAGACGATGGGCATGGCGATCTACATGGGCGCCGGTCCCAGCGTGATGTACGCCGCACAGGCGGTCGAGGCTTATGATCAGTTCGCCAAGAAGAAGGCGGCCGCATCCGCTCCGTCCGCCGCGGAGTAACCACGAACCGCATCTGGGCGACCAATTCCGCTCTGCGGTAGAGAATTTCGCGCAAGGCGGGCGCCCGGCTGGCCCGCCTTGCGTCGCCGCCCGCGCTGCGTCATATGGTCGGGTCCTGTTTCAGAGATCCGATCATGGCGCACCCGATTCAAGAAGTTCTGCAAGCCTTCGCCGCCGGCGAAATCGTCGTCGTCACCGATGACGATGATCGTGAAGGGGAAGGCGATCTGGTGGTCGCTGCCTCGCTGTGCACGGCGGAGAAGATGGCTTTCATCATCCGCCACACCTCGGGCATCGTCTGCGCCCCGATCACCATGGAAGACGCGCGGCGGCTGCGGCTCGACCCGATGGTCGCGCACAACGACAGCAACCACACCACCGCCTTCACGGTTTCGATCGACTACAAGCCGGACAACGGCACCGGCATCTCGGCGGACGAGCGCGCATCGTGCTGCCGCGCGCTCGCCAATCCGAACGCCGGTGCCAACGACTTCGCGCGCCCCGGTCACATCTTTCCGCTGATCGCGCGCGAGGGCGGCGTGCTGCTGCGCTCCGGTCATACCGAGGCCGCGGTCGATCTGTGCAAGCTCGCAGGTCTGCCGCCGGTCGGTGTCATCAGCGAACTGATGAACGATGACGGCACCGTCACCAAGGGCGCGCAGGTCGTTGAATTCGCCAAGAAGCACAATCTCAAGCTGGTCACCATCGCGGACCTGATTTCCTATCGGCAGGCACGCGAGAAGCTGATCGAACGTGTCGCGACGTTTCCGATCGACAGTCCGATCGGTCCGATGCAGGGCTATGCCTACCGCTCGCCGTTCGACGAGATCGCCCACGTCGCCTGTGTCTACAACGGCATCGGCGACGGCAAGAACGTGCTGACCAGGTTCCACAAGCCGAACATCGTCAAAGAGCTGTTCACCGGTGCCCGGCGGATGCAGGCCGTGCTCGATCACTTCAAGGCGAACGGTTCCGGCGTGCTGATCTATCTGCGCGACGGTGCAGCCGGCGTGCCGGTCGCGCCGCTCGACGAGCAGAAGACCGCCGAAGCCGATCGGCATCGGCAATGGCGCGAGATTGGCGTCGGTGCGCAGATCCTGCGCGACCTCGGGGTGACGTCGATCCGGCATCTCACCACGTCGCAGATCGACTACAAGGGCTTGTCCGGTTTCGGCATCGAGATCGTCGGCAACGAGCACCTTGAAGGCACCTGACCGAGGTCTTACCCTCCCATCACCGTCGCTCGATGCGGCAAGGTCTGAAAGGACAATAGATGAGCGTGCGCGCGCAAACCAAGGACAAGCCGGCTCCGGCGAGCTTCAAGTGGGACGATCCGTTGCTCTTGGAAGATCAACTCACCGAAGACGAGCGGATGATCCGCGACACCGCGCGCGCTTACGCCCAGGACAAGCTGCTGCCGCGCGTCAATCAGGCATATCTGGAAGAGAAGACCGATCGCGAGATCTTCAACGAGATGGGGTCGCTCGGGCTGATCGGCGTCACGCTGCCGGAGGAATACGGCTGCGCCAATGCCAGCTACGTCGCCTACGGCTTGGTGGCGCGCGAGATCGAGCGGGTCGACAGCGGCTATCGCTCGATGAACAGCGTGCAGTCGTCGCTGGTGATGTATCCGATCTACGCTTACGGCGACGAGAACCAGCGCAAGAAGTATCTGCCCAAGCTCGCCTCCGGTGAGTGGGTCGGCTGCTTCGGTCTCACCGAGCCGGACGCCGGCTCGGATCCCGGCGGCATGAAGACCAAGGCCGAAAAGGTCGCCGACGGCTATCGCCTCACCGGCAGCAAGATGTGGATCTCGAACGCGCCGATTGCCGACGTGTTCGTGGTATGGGCGAAGTCGGCCGCGCACGACAACCAGATCCGCGGCTTCATCCTCGAGAAGGGCATGAAGGGCCTGTCGGCGCCGAAGGTCGGCGGCAAGCTCAGCCTGCGTGCGTCGATCACCGGCGAGATCGTGATGGACGGCGTGGTCGTTCCGGAAGATGCGCTACTGCCGAACGTGTCGGGCCTCAAGGGGCCGTTCGGCTGCCTCAACCGCGCGCGCTACGGCATCTCCTGGGGCGCGATGGGCGCTGCGGAAGACTGCTTCCATCGCGCCCGGCAGTACACGCTCGACCGCAAGCAGTTCAACCGGCCGCTCGCCGCCACCCAGCTGGTGCAGAAGAAGCTCGCCGACATGGAGACCGAGATCACCCTCGGCCTGCAGGCGTCGTTGCGCGTCGGCCGGTTGATGGACGAGGGCAAGATGGCTCCGGAAATGATCTCGATCGTCAAGCGCAACAATTGCGGCAAGGCGCTCGATATCGCACGCATGGCCCGCGACATGCACGGCGGCAACGGCATCCAGATCGAGTATCATGTGATGCGCCACGCCCAGAATCTCGAGACGGTGAACACCTACGAGGGCACCCACGACGTTCACGCCCTGATCCTCGGCCGCGCTATCACCGGCCTGCAGGCGTTTTCGTAAGGCGTGGCGTAAGTCCGCGCCGTTCGTTCCGCGCGCTGCCGTCATCGCCCGCGGAGGCGGGCGACCCAGTATCCCAGGGCGTTCGCTATAAGCGATGGCGGTGAGTACTGGATCCCCCGCATGCGCGGGGGATGACCACCCGAGTGAGTGGGTAAGAACAAACAACAATCAAATTTGGTTGGAAACGCCATGAGCGACGAGAGCCGGTCCGAAGACGACGTTCCGTTCAATCGCGAGTTCGCGTTGCAGCCCGGAGTGGTCGAGGAAATCCGCCCGGGGTTGCGCCGGGTGCTGTGCAACAACCCGTCGCCGTTCACCTTCACCGGCACCGTCAGCTACATCGTCGGTCGCGGCAAGGTCGCGATCATCGATCCTGGACCTGCCGATGAAGCCCATGCCAGCGCGCTGCTGGAGGCGGTGAAGGGCGAGACCGTTACGCATATTCTGGTCACCCACACCCACAAGGATCACTCGCCCGGCACGCCGCTGATCAAGCAGGCGACCGGCGCCACCGTCTATGCCGAAGGGCCGCACCGGGCGTCGCGGCCGTATTTTGAGAGCGAGACGGTGTCGACCGAATCCGGCGCCGACCGCAACTTCAAGCCCGATATCACGATCCGCGACGGCGATGTGATCGAGGGCGACGGCTGGACCATCGAGTCGGTGGCGACGCCCGGCCACACCGCCAATCACATGGCGTTCGCTTGGCGCGAGGGCGATGCGCTGTTCGTCGGCGATCATATCATGGGCTGGTCGACCACCATCGTGGCGCCGCCCGACGGCTCGATGCCGGACTACATGGCGTCGCTTGATCGGCTGATTGGCCGCGACGAGCAGCTCTATCTGTCCGGTCACGGCGCCGAGATTCCCGAAGGTCCGCGCTACTCGCGATTCCTGAAGCGGCACCGGCTGGCGCGCGAGGCCTCGATCCTGCACCGGCTCGGCAAGGGCGAGACCGACATCCCCAGCATGGTGCGGGCGATCTACATCGGCATCGACCCGCGGCTGGTGAGCGCTGCAGGCTATTCGGTGCTGGCGCATCTGGAAGATCTGGTGACGCGCGGCGTCGTCGCCACTGACGGCGATCCGGTGATTGGCGGCCGCTACCGGCTGGCCGGTTAGCAGCCGCTTCTCTTTACAGCTTGTAGGCAGTGCGGAAGCCGCCCCAGTGGCGACTGCGCACCCGCACCGGCACGTCGATCTCGCGCATCATCACGGTCTGGCCGCCGCCCATGTCGCGGGCGTAGCTCTGGATCAGGAACGAGCGGGTGTTGCGGCCGGCCGCAAGTCCGGCCGGATCGTTGAACATCCGGCGGTTGCGCGCATTGGCGGTGTTGAAGGCGATGTCGCCTGGCCGCTGCGGCTGCGAGTACAGTTTGTTGTGCACCGGCAGGTAGCCGTTGCGGTCGATCATCACGCAGAACGCCATCCGTGGGTCCTTGGCCAGGAATGCTTCCTGGAACGAGGGCAGGGCGCCGTCGGCCCAATCGAGGTATTGGGTGCGGTATTGTTTCGGATCGGTGCCGGGGATCTCGACGTAGTTCTCATCGAACATCTGCTCGAGCGTCAGCGCGCCGGACGCAATACCGCGCTCGAAAATCCTGGCGAGCTCGTGGCCGGCCTCGATCGCGCGGGTGACGAACTCGGTGTTCTCGTCGCGGATCGCCCACAGCCGGTCCTCGACCCGCTCCTGCAGGCTTGCGTCGGGGGCGACAAACCGCGCGAGTGCCCCGGCCTTGCCTTGCTCGGCGATGCGGATGCGGCAGGTGCCGATGTCCTGCAACTCGGCGGAGAGCTGTTGCCCGGTGGCGAGGCCGGCCACGGCCGGGCCGCTGATCAGCACCCCGTCCATCGAGATCTCGTACACCGGCGCGGAGATCTTGCCGTGCGGGGTCTCGATTGCGATCTGCAGGTGGCACGGCAGCTTCTCGCGGCGCCGCGCGTCTTCGCGGTCGCCGAGCTTGAGCAGAACCGCGGTGCGTGCCCGCAGCTTTTCGGCGAGTGAGGTAACGTTCTGGCCGGCGCGAGCGACTTCGCCGCCGTGCTGCTCGGCTTCGCGGGTGGCGCTGTCGATCTCGGCGGTGCTGTCGCCAACCGAGGCGATGAAGGTCGAGGCCGAGGTGGCGTTGCCGGCGATGTCGCCGGTGGTGGCGTTCTGTTCGGCCACTGCTCCGTTGACGGTCTCGAACACCGGCCGGATCGCCGCGATCGCGCTGGTGATGCGATGGACCGCGTCGGCCGAGCTGGAAGCGTCGCGCTGAAGCGCGTCGATCTTGCGCTTGATCTCCTCGGTGGCTTCCTGGGTCTGCACCGCCAATGCCTTCACCTCGGTCGCCACCACGGCGAAGCCGCGCCCCGCCGCGCCGGCGCGGGCGGCCTCGATCGTTGAGTTCAGCGCCAGCAGCGTGGTCTGGCGGGCGATCTGCGAGATCAGGTTGACGACGTTGCCGATCGCCGCCGACGAATCCCGGAGCCGCTCGACATTGGCCGTGGCTTCATTGGCGGCGGCGCTGGCGTCGTCGGCGAGCTGCGAGGCCTGGCGGACCTGGGCACCGATACCCTCGGCCGAATGGGTGAATTTGTCGGCAGCTTGCGAGAACGAATCTGCGGTGGCCTGGGCGGCGCTGGTCCGGCCGGTGAGAGCATCGGTGCGCTCGCGGATGGTGTGCAGGGTCGCGGTCGTCGACCCTACGCCGGTGGTCACCGAGTCGGCGGCGCGCTCGAGCTGGCGGATCAGGGAGCCGAGCTCGAGCTCCAGCAGTTCAAGGATTTCACGCGCCGAATCGGTCTCGGCGGCCGCCGGTTCGGCCGCAGCCTGGGCCGAAACCGCAACGACGTTCGGGGCCGCCGTCTCCGGCAGCCGCTTGCGAAACAGGCCGAACGCCATGACACCTCCCGTAAAACTAGAATTTCGCGCGCTACTCTCTCGGCTCTACGTGAAGGTACGGTTAAATTTTCTTTTGGTGGAATTCGGGATTTCGCGCCTCGGTACGGTGGCAAGTCTTTGATTTTGGCGGATGCGCCGCTTATAAACCCGCGCCGCAGCCCGAAAATTTCAACGGATCGACCCGCGAGAGAGAGCGCATGGCCGGACATTCGCAATTCAAGAACATTATGCACCGCAAGGGCCGGCAGGACGCACAGCGGTCCAAGCTGTTCAGCAAGCTCGCCCGCGAAATCACCGTTGCGGCCAAGCTCGGCACGCCGGACCCGGCGATGAACCCCCGGCTGCGTGCCGCGGTGCTCGCGGCGCGTGCGGAAAACATGCCGAAGGACAATATCGAGCGCGCGATCAAGAAGGCGATTGGCGGCGATTCAGAGAACTACGACGAAATCCGTTACGAGGGCTACGGCCCCGGCGGCGTCGCCGTGATCGTCGAAGCGCTGACCGACAACCGCAACCGCGCCGCCAGCGACATCCGCTCGTTCTTCACCAAGTCCGGCGGCAATCTCGGTGAAACCGGTTCGGTGTCGTTCATGTTCGACCGCGTCGGCATCGTCGAATACGACGCCGACAAGGCTTCGGCCGACGACATGCTCGACGCCGCGATCGAAGCCGGCGCCGACGATGTGGTGTCGTCGGAGTCGGGCCACGAGATCTACGCCTCGCAGGAAACTTTCCGCGACGTCGCCAAGGCGCTCGAAGCCAAGTTCGGCGAGGCGCGCAAGGCGGCGGTGATCTGGAAGCCGCAGAACACCGTCGTGGTCGATGACGAGACCGGCGAGAAGCTGTTCAAGCTGATGGACGCCCTCAACGACCACGACGACGTCCAGAACGTCTACGCCAACTTCGAAGTCTCCGACGCCCTGATGGCGAAGATGGCGGGCTGAACAGGACTGCGCGGCCGGTTGGCCGCGCATCCAGCACAAGCCGCTTACAGCACGACGATATTGTATTTCGCGGGGCCGACGACCGAGGCCACGCGCATGCTGATCGTGTTCTGCGTGTTGCTGTCCTCGTAGATGATGGTCTGGTTCGGCGGAACCGGCGGCGGCGGCGGGGGCGCCGCCGTATACGGGGTATTCGGCACCGTCTTGGTCGTCAGGGTGCCGGTCGTCCCGGCCGGCGGCAGCGGGCCGACTTCCGGAATCGTCGGGAAGGTGAGGTTGTCGACAGCGACAGCATAGAGATCCGATTCCGACTGCCGCCTGACCTGACCATGAGTGATGACGCGGGTCATTGTCCGTGCTCCTGTGGTTGAAGTTGCGACAGCAAAAGGAAACCACAACAACCTTAGGTTGTAAAATGATGAGTGCTCGCCTCGGAATATCCCGAGGGCGCAGCTCCATCTGCGTTGATCCGTTATCGGCGAGTACGCTGTCGAGCTTCCGCGGCTCTTTCCCTGGGTACGGCGGCTTGTTGCTATTTTGTTCTTTAGCTTTTCGGCGCTATCACTTGGCCATGACCCCAGCGCCGAATCACAGCGTCCGCATCCTTGGCATCGACCCCGGCCTTCGCCGCACCGGTTGGGGTGTGGTGGAGAGCGAGGGCAATCGGCTGGTGTATGTGGCGTGCGGCTCGGTGGAGCCCCGCGATACGCTGCCGCTGGCCGAGCGGCTGTTGGCGATCCATGATGGGCTGTCGAAGGTGCTGGCCGAACACGCGCCGGCCGAGGCCGCGGTCGAGCAGACCTTCGTCAACAAGGACGGCGCCGCGACGCTGAAGCTCGGCCAGGCGCGCGGCGTGGCGATGCTGGTGCCGGCGATGCACGGCCTCCTGGTCGCCGAATATGCCCCCAACCTCGTTAAGAAGACGGTGGTCGGCGCCGGCCATGCCGACAAGACCCAGATCCAGATGATGCTGAAGATACTATTGCCCAAAGCCGATCCGAAGAGCGCCGACGCCGCGGACGCATTGGCGATCGCCATCACCCACGCCCACCACCGTGTCGCCGCCCAGCGGCTAAAGGCGGTGGGCGCATGAGGATATTTGCTTGTGTGAGAGGGGCGCAGCCTCTCCCCGCGCACAGCGCGCCCCCTCTCCCGCTTGCGGGAGAGGGTTGGGGTGAGGGCGACGCGGGCACAGTGCTCGTGGCCCCCCCACCCCCGCAAGCAGGAGAGGGGAGGAGAGCCTCCCCATGATCGGCAAGCTCAAGGGCGTGATCGATAGTTACGGCGAAGACTATGTGATCCTCGACGTCCATGGCGTCGGCTATCAGGTGCATTGCGCCAGCCGCACCCTGCAGGCGCTGCCGTCGCCGGGCGAGGCGGCGACACTGTCGATCGAGACCTATGTGCGCGAGGATCAGATCAAGCTGTTCGGCTTTCGTACCGATACCGAACGCGAGTGGTTTCGTCTGCTGCAGACGGTGCAGAGCGTCGGCGCCAAGGTGGCGCTGGCGGTGCTGTCGACGCTGCCGCCACACGATCTCGCCAATGCGATCGCATTGCGCGACAAGGCCGCGGTGGCGCGCACGCCCGGCGTCGGGCCGAAGGTCGCCGAGCGCATTGTCTCGGAATTGAAGGACAAGGTGCCGGCGCTCGGCAATGTCGATCCGGCGGTCGTGCATCTGTCTGGCGCGATCGATGACAACACTGCGCCGCGCGCTGTCTCGGACGCGATCTCGGCGCTGGTCAATCTCGGCTACGGTCAGCCGCAGGCGGCCGCAGCGGTCGCTGCGGCCTCGCGCGCCGCCGGCGAGGACGCCGCGACCGCGCAACTGATCAAGCTCGGCCTGAAGGAGCTGTCGAAGTGAGTATCACCGAGGCCGACCGCGCGCTGATCGATGCCGCAATCGCGGCAATCACCAAGCGCTACCGCAACGACTGGCAGGAAGTCGGGGCAGCACTGCTGACCCGCACCGGCCAGCGCTATGTCGCGGTCAATCTCGATGCTTATCTGGGCCGTATGGCGGTGTGCGCCGAGGCGGTCGCGCTCGGTCAGGTGATCACCGAACTCGGCGACGCCGGCATCGACACCATCGTGGCCGTGCGCCACCCCAAGCCGCACGACACCGACCGCGAAGTCCGCGTCGTCTCCCCCTGTGGCGCCTGCCGCGAACTGATCTGGGACTACGACCGTAACGCCCGCGTCTTAGTGCCGGGGCCGGACGGCGTCGAAGCGGTGAGCATCAGCGAACTGCTGCCGAACAAATACAGCCGGGAGCGGGTATTGTGAGTGTGTTTGCCACTACTCTCTCTCCTTGCACAGCGCGCCCCCTCTCCCGCTTGCGGGAGAGGGCTGGGGTGAGGGCGACGCGGGCACAGCGCTCGTGGACCCCCACCCCCGACCCCTCCCCGCAAGGGGGAGGAGAGAACAGGCATTGCCGCGTGGTACACTTCCCCAATGACTGACCCCCGCCTCGTCACGCCAGAGCGCCGCGGCGATGATCTCGGCGATGCGGCTCTTCGGCCGCAGAATCTGTCCGAGTTCGTCGGCCAGCAGCAGGCGCGCGCCAATCTGCAGGTGTTCATCGACGCCGCGCGCAAGCGCAAAGAGGCGCTCGACCATGTGCTGTTCGTCGGGCCTCCCGGTCTCGGCAAGACCACCCTGGCGCAGATCGTCGCCCGCGAACTCGGCGTCGGCTTTCGCGCGACGTCCGGGCCTGTCATCGCCAAGGCCGGTGATCTCGCCGCCTTGCTCACCAACCTCGAAGAACGCGACGTGCTGTTCATCGACGAGATCCATCGCCTCAGCCCATCGGTCGAGGAGGTGCTGTATCCGGCGATGGAGGATTTCCAGCTCGATCTGATCATCGGTGAGGGCCCGGCGGCGCGCTCGGTGAAGATCGACCTGTCGAAGTTCACGCTGGTCGGTGCGACGACACGCGCCGGCCTGCTGACCAATCCGCTGCGAGATCGCTTTGGCATCCCGATCCGGCTGAACTTCTACACCATCGACGAGCTGGAGAGCATCGTGCGCCGCGGCGCGCGCGTGCTCGGCACGCCGATCACCAATGACGGCGCCAACGAGATCGCTCGCCGCGCCCGCGGCACGCCGCGCATCGCAGGGCGGCTGCTGCGCCGGGTCCGCGACTTTGCGTCTGCAGCCGATGCCGAAGCGATCGACCGCGCCATCGCCGATCATGCGCTGGGCGCGCTGGAAGTCGATAGTGCCGGCCTCGACGCAATGGACCGGCGTTACCTCACGACGATCGCGCTGAACTATGGCGGCGGCCCGGTGGGCGTCGAGACCATGGCGGCGGCGCTGTCGGAGCCGCGCGACGCGATCGAGGACATCATCGAGCCCTATCTGATTCAGTGCGGCTACCTGCAGCGCACCCCGCGCGGCCGCCTGCTCACCGATCACGCCTTCCGCCACCTCGGCCTTGCCGCGCCGGCGCGCGACCCGGCACAGTTCGGGTTGTTTGGTGAGACCGGGGACCAAGAGTAGTTCAACGATGACCGACGCTCGCTTGCACCATCATTCCCTTGACGGCGCCATCATCGATGGCGCTCATCACATGTATGTCCGGGTCTATTACGAAGACACCGACTTCTCCGGCATCGTCTATCACGCCAACTACCTGCGCTTCATGGAACGGGGGCGGACCAATTATCTGCGGCTGCTTGGGGCGGCGCAGAGCGAGTTGTTCGCGGAGGCCGAAAGCGAGACGCCGGGGTTCGCATTCGTGGTGCGGTCGATGCAGCTCGATTTTCTCAAATCCGCCAAGATGGACGATCTGCTCGAGGTGATCACCCGGCCGGTCGAAGTCCGCGGCGCCTCGATCACCATGCAGCAGCAGATCAAGCGCGGCGATCTCGTGCTGATGGAGGCCAAGGTCAAAGTCGCATTCGTCTCTGGCGGCCGTGCCAAGCCTATTCCAGTACCGCTTCGCGTCGCCATGAAGGCGGATGTCGCCTGACTCTGTCGCCGGCCACTTGCCAGCTTCCCGAGCTAGGGCAGGCTGAAATTTGATGTTACAGGGAGTGAGCCGGAAGCTCGAACCCCTCGGACATCTTCATGAGCGATACGCCCCACAGGATCGTTATTGTCGGCGGCGGCGCCGGCGGCCTCGAACTCGCCACTGCGCTCGGCGACAAATACGGCAAGTCGGATACCGTTCGCGTAACCCTGGTCGACCGCAGCCGCACCCATATCTGGAAGCCGCTGTTGCATGCGATCGCCGCGGGCTCGCTCCGCCGCTCCCAGCACGAGCTGAACTACCTGGCCCAGGCGCATTGGCACGGCTTTCACTATCGGCTCGGCGAGATGAGCGGGCTCGACCGCGCCCGCAAGGTGATCAAGCTGGCGCCGGTGATCGACGACGAGGGCCGCGAAATCAATCCGGAAAGCGAGCTCGGCTACGATACGCTGGTGATCGCGGTTGGCAGTGTCACCAACGATTTCGGCACGCCCGGCGCCAAGGACCACGCGGTGCCGCTGGAAACGCCGGAGCAGGCGTCGCGCTTCAACAAGCGCATGGTCAATGCCTGCCTGCGCGCCCAGCATCAGCACACCCCGATCGAGCCGGGCCAGCTCCACGTCGCGATCATCGGCGCCGGTGCCACCGGCACCGAGCTCGCCGCCGAGCTGCATCACACCGCGCGTGAGATCATCGCCTACGGGCTCGACAACATCGATCCCGAGCACGACCTCAAGATCGTGCTGATCGAAGCGGCGCCAAGAATTCTGCCGGCGCTGCCGCCTAGGATTTCGGACGCGACGCTGAAGCTGCTGCGCGATCTCGGCGTCGAGGTGCGGACCGGCGCCCGGGTCGCCGAGGTGCTCGATCACGCCGTCCGGCTCGCCGATGGCGAAGTGATTCCCTCCGAACTCGTCGTGTGGGCCGCCGGCGTGCGCGCCCCGGATTTCCTCGAGCAGATCGACGGGCTGGACACCAACCGCATCAACCAGCTCGTGGTGCACCCGACACTGCAAACCACGCGGGACGACAACGTTTTCGCGATGGGGGACTGTGCCGCCTGCGCGATCCCCGGCTACGAGAACGGCGTTCCGCCGCGGGCGCAGGCCGCCCATCAGGAAGCGGAATTCATGCTGGAGCAGATCGAGAAGCGCCTGAAGGGCGAGCCGCTCGGCGAGTTCCGCTATCGCGATCTCGGCTCGCTGGTGTCGCTCGGCAAGTACTCGGCGGTCGGCAATCTGATGGGCTCGCTGGTCGGCAAGAGCTTCCTGATCGAGGGCTATTTCGCTCGCTTCATGTACCGCTCGCTATACAAGATGCACGAAGCGGCGCTGTACGGGCGCGGTCGCACGCTGCTCAGCGTGCTGTCCGGCGCCACCCGGCCGACCCCGACCGTGAAGCTGCATTAGCGGTTAGACCGCAGCGACGCCCCAGGTTTCTGCCGGACAGCGGAGATCGGCCGTCATCGGTTAGATTGGCGGCACAAAAGCTGATTCGGGCGCATGAGGAGGGCGAGGCGTGAAGAGGGGAGTGCGGTCTCGCGAGGTTGCGCTGATGGGCCAGGGCGAGCGCGATCTGCGGCTCGATTTCCTGCGTGGCGTCGGTCAGTGGATGATCTTCGTCGATCACATTCCCTACAATTTTCTGAGCTGGTTCACGCTGCGCAATTACGGCTTCTGTGATGCCGCTGAGTTCTTCGTCTACATCTCCGGCTATTCGATCGGCTTTGCCTATGGGCCGGCGGTTCGTTCCGGCGAAATGATGGCTGCGGCCAAGCGGCTGTGGACCCGTGCAGCGCAGCTCTATGTCGCGCACATCTTCCTGTTCCTGTTCTTCACCGCGCAGATCGCCCGTGCGGCGCGCCGGTTCGACAATCCGATGTACAAGGACGAGTTCAACGTCGCGCAGTTCCTTGCCAATCCCGACGTGATGATCCAGCAGGCGCTGCTGCTGACCTACAAGCCGGTCAATCTCGACGTGCTGCCGCTGTATATCGTGCTGGTGATCGCTGCGCCGCTGATCCTGTGGGGGCTGCTGCGCCGTCCGCATCTGACCCTGGTGTGCTCGGCGGTGTTGTATTTCGCCTCCCGTCACTTCGGCTGGAACCTGCCGTCGTTCCCGGACGGTCATTGGTACTTCAATCCGTTCGCGTGGCAGTTCCTGTTCGTGTTCGGGATCTGGTGCGGCTTCGGCAATGGCCCGCAGATCCGCCCCTGGGTGAAGTCTCTGCCCAACCAGATCCTGAGCTGGACCATCGTGCTGGTCGCGCTGGTGATCGCGTTGTCGTGGAATTTCGAAGCGCTGTACGGCCTGGTGCCGGAATCGATCGGCAAGATTCTGTATCCGATCGACAAGACCAGTCTGGCGCCGGTGCGGCTGATTCATTTCCTGGCGCTGCTCGCGATCGTCGTGAAACTGCTGCCGCCGGATCTGCCGGCGCTGCGGTCGGAGCATCTGCGTCCGATCATCCTGTGCGGCCAGCGTTCGCTGCCGGTGTTCTGCTTCGGCGTCATCCTCTCTTTCACCGCGCATTGGATCCTGGTGCAGGTGTCGAGCAGCATCGCGATGCAGATCCTGGTCAGCGTCGGCGGCATCGGGCTGATGACCGGCGTGGCTTGGCTCGCGACCTGGTATCGGACGCTGCCGACGCTGGTGACAGTGCCTGCGACGGTGCCGGTCGATCACGGCGACGAGGTGCCGGCGGAGGCCGAGAAGGCGTCGATCGCTGAACCTTCCGCGCCGGAGCGGGTGCCCAACGACCGCGCTTGACTCGTTGTACCGATCAGTACAATCTCGCTGCGTTTCGTTCGCAGTGGAGAAGTCGTGATGTCGCGTCCGCCGTTGCCGCCGTTCACCCGCGAGACTGCCGCCCAGAAAGTGCGGATGGCCGAAGACGCCTGGAACTCGCGTGATCCGGTGCGAGTGTCGCTGGCCTATACGCCCGACTGCCGCTGGCGGAACCGCGCCGAGTTCCTGCAGGGCCGCGACGCCATCGTCGAATTCCTGACCCGCAAATGGGCCAAGGAGCAGGACTATCGGTTGATCAAGGACCTCTGGGCGTTCGATGGCCGCCACATCGCGGTGCGCTTTCAATACGAGTGGCACGACGACGCTGGGCTCTGGTATCGCTCCTACGGCAACGAGCAGTGGGAGTTCGACGACGACGGTCTGATGCGCCGGCGCGAGGCCAGCATCAACGACGTTGCGATCAGTGAGAGCGACCGACGCTTCCACTGGCCCGCGCCGGGGCCGCGCCCGGCCGAAGTCCCAGGGCTGGCCGCGGAGCCATTTTGAGACGGTTCCGGGAGACCAATGAAAGACCGTGCTGCCCTGCTACCGCTCCTTGGCGAAGTATTCCGTACTCACGGCTACGAGGGCGCATCACTGGCGTTGATCACCGCGGCGACCGGGCTCGGCAAAGGCAGCCTGTATCACTTCTTTCCCGGCGGCAAGAAGCAGATGGCCGAAGAGGTGCTGGCCGAGATCGACGGCTGGTTCGAAGCGAACATCTTTGCGCCGCTGCGTGATCCGCCAGATCCGCGAGCTGCGATTGCGGCGATGCTGTCCGGCGTCGACGACTACTTCCGCTCCGGTCATCGCGTCTGTCTGGTCGGAGTGATCGCGCTCGGCCATGCGCGCGATGAGTTCGCTGCGCCGGTGAACGACTATTTCGTCCGCTGGCAGGACTCGCTGGCGGCCGCGCTGCGCCGCCGCGGGTTGGCGGCGGCGGCGGCCCGGCGCCGCGCCGAGGATACGGTGCTGTCGATCCAGGGCGCCCTGGTGCTGGCGCGCGCGCGCGACGATGCCGCGGTGTTCACCCGCGCATTGTCCGAACTGAAGACACGGCTGCTCGCGGCATAACGCGCCCGCTGCCGCGCTAGCTGTTCTTGCGCTCGCCACGCAGCGACGGCAGGCCGATGCCGGCGGCGTCGAAGCCGCCATCGACGGCGAGGATCTGGCCGGTGACGTAGCTGGCGCGGTCGCTGCACAGGAAGAAGATCGCTTCCGCCAGTTCCTCCTCCAACCCGTAGCGCGCCATCGGAATCGCGTCGCGATAGTCGGAGCGGATGTCCTGCGTGTGGACCTGCTTGGCCATTGCGGTGTCGACCGGGCCCGGCGCGACGCCGTTGACACGGATGCCGAGCGCAGCGAGTTCGACCGCGCACTGCTTGGTGAAGTGGGCCAGCCCGGCCTTGCTCGATCCGTAGGCGACGCGCAGCGTCGAAGCGCGCAGCGACGAGATCGAGGTGATGTTGACGATCGCGCCGCCGCCGGAGTCGCGCATCAGCGGCACCGCAGCCTGCGTCATCAGGAACGGACCAGTGAGGTTGACGTCCATCACCCGCTGCCATTCGTCGGGCGTCGTCTCCATCAGCGGCTTGAACACGGCGATGCCGGCATTGTTGACCAGCGCATCGAGCCGGCCGAACCGCTCGGTGACCGCTGCGATGTCGCGCGCGACCGACTCGCGATCGGCGACGTCGCAATGCAGCGCGATCGTGCGATCGGGTAGCGCGAGCGCGTCCATCGCAACGCGCAGGCCCTCGTCGTCACGGTCGAGCAGCGCCACCGACCAGCCGTCGGCAAGAAAGCGCTTGGCGGCGGCGAGCCCGATGCCGCGGGCGGCGCCGGTCACCAGTGCGACGTGGGGCGAGGATACGGTCATGGGCATTCCAGTCATGTGAGTGTCATCGAGCGGAAGGAGCGGGCGAACGGTCGAGGCTCCACATGCCAGCGCCGTGCCAATGCTGTCCAGCGTGGCGCGCCGTCGCGGCGACCGTGGCCCCAGGGAACGAGTCGACGACATCTGGTTTACATCGAACTGAAATACAACTTCGCGTTCAGGCGGACACGCCGCCGCCATTGAGGTCTGGGAGGTCAGGTATGCAAGACGACATCGAACAGCGAATTCGCCACCGCGCCCGCGAGCTGTGGGAAGCGCAAGGGCAGCCGGAGGGCCGGAGCGAAGAATTCTGGCTGCAGGCGGAACAGGAAGTCCGCGGCGAGAAGGAAACTTACGATCGGCTTCAGTCGGATCCGAGCATTACGGCCAATAGCTGAGCTCCACCAGGAGAAGCGCCGCCGACATTCTGTGCCGGCGGCGCTCGATCAGTTGCGTTCGACGATGCGTCAACGCACGTAGAATACTACGCCCGCGATCGTCAGCAGCGCCGCGGCGGCGAGCAGATGCGCGAACGCGCGCGAAGCTACGAGTTTGGTCGTGTCGTTCATGCGGCTTTCTCCCCAGTCTGCAGAGCCGTTGCTGCGGTCCGCGGGCATCATGATCGGAGATCGCCTGCATCGCGCAGGCAGAGTCCGGCATTGATTCCCGCCGGACATGATCGATGATGAGATACGCTGAACACCCCGCGACGACCATTCGCACTTAGAGTCCCCACTCTGCGAATAGCGACACATGAACGTTCGTCAATCAATGCGGCGGGAATTTGTTCGCCGATGTGTACGCTTGCGTGCTTTCGCGGGTTGGTCATTGCACTGCGGCACCGATGTCGATCGGTAAGGATCGGTATGCTGCACTGATCGGTCCAGCACCAGCGCCGAATTACGGTGCGGCATCCGGATCGTAGGCGGAGCTGCCGCAACCCCTTATTGCTCGCCGTCGTCGCGATGTCGGCGACGGCGAGCAACGCGGTCGTTACAGCGTCTTCAAATACTCCAGCAGTGCGCGTTTGTCGTCGTCCGACAGATCGGTGCCGAAGCCCTTGCCCTCGTGACCGCAGTTACTATCGCCGGAGTTCAGGTTGCTGCAGTCGGTAGTCACTAGCGTGTAGTCGAATGCGGTCTGGTCGGCGGCAAGTCCGACATTGACGATGTCGTAGGCCGGGCCGACCTTGAACTGCTTGACGCGCTGCGCCGCCGGCTTCAGCAGTTCCGCGAGGCTCGGCACCGAGCCGTTGTGCAGATATGGCGCGGCGGCCCAGATGCCCTGCAGGACGCGGGCCTCGTAGGCACCGTGCGGCGGGGCGGGCGGAGCTGCCGCCGGCGCCGGAATCTGCAGCCCCTGCACCGAGAAGTTCTTGAGCTGTGCCGGCGGCGGGGTGATGCCGTGGAAGGCGCCGCGGAGGTCGCGTAGCTCGGGCGGGAGAGGCAGAAGCTGCGGTGCGGGCTGCGACGTCTTGCGCTCAGCGAGCGCCTTGTCCGACAGCGGGGCCTGTGCGGTCGCGATCGGCGCCGAAGTCGGCGAGCCGCCGGCGGCGCGGAGCGCCTGCTCGGCGATCGAGCCGATCACCGAGGTGGCGAGCACGTTGAACGCCAGATCGGTTTCCTTCAGCGGCGCGGTGACCAGCGGAATGAAGGCGCCCTGCAGTACGCCGGTCTTCGCCGTCCACGCCAGGATGTCGTATTCCTTGGTGTCGGTGCCGACATTCTGGATCGGCGTCTTCCAGGTCTTGTTGTTGAAGAAGCGCACGACGCCGGGCTTGATGCCGTGGCAGTCGGCGCAACTGCCCTGGGCGTTGTAAATCGCCATGCCCTTGGCGGCGAGCGTGTTGTCGACCAGCCATGGCCATTTCGGCGGACCGATCTTCTTGACGAGATTCTCGAGCTTGCCGAGCCCGTCGAAGTTCGCCGAGTTGTTGTTGAGGAAGTTGACGTAGATGCCGTTGTTGGTCGGTTGGAAGATGCCGAACACGCCGAATACTTCACCGAGATTGCGCGACAGCGCCAGCACGTCGTTGCCGTTGTCGGCAAAGCCGGGCCACTGTGTCATGTCCTGGATCGGCGCGTTCCACAGGAACGGGTAGCGCACCGGCGCGTCCGCGACCTTGATGTTGTCGGCGATCAGGTAGCTCGGCGGCGGCCCGAGGTCGAGACCGGTCAGCCGATTGAAGATCATGCCGACCGCGTCGAGCCGCGCCGGTCCCCATTGGTACTTCGGCAGCGCCTTCTGCATCAGCGTGTGGAAACGCAAGTACCAGAGATCGAAGGACGCGCGGAGCGCCGCGACGTCGGCCGGTTCGGGCGCAGCGGTCTTCAGCACCCGGGCGGCGAACGTCTTGAAGTCGGCATCGCTGGCGACCGCACGGCCGGCGGCGGCGTCGAGGTCGGCCAGATAGTTCTGAAAGTCGACGATCGCCGGGCCGCCGTCGATCCGGTAGGACTTTCCTTCGGCGCTCATCTGGCGGGTGTGGCATGCCGAGCAGGTCATGCCGACGATCTCGGAGCCGCTCGCGCCGGACGTGGTGAACCCGACCGGCAGGCCGTCGGCGTTGGCGGGGTTCGGCAGATAGCCGTAACGCGACAGGCTCGCGTCGAGAAATGGCTGGCCGTCGGGTTGTCGCAGCGCCTTCAGCCACGACAGCGGGATCATGCGCGAGCCTTGGTCGCGCTCGTAGAAATCGGCGCGGGTCGCGGCGGTCCATTCACTGCCCTGGTCGGCGAAGATGGGAGTCTGTGTCTGAGCCTGCGCCGCGGCAGTGCCGAGCAGCGCGGTCATCAGCGGCAACGCACGGACTAATCGTCGGAACGGGACTCGCATCGTCATCCCCCTGTGAAGTAAACATCTGAAGTTGTTTTTTATAGGCAATGCAACTTTCCGGCCGTTCGTCCGGCGGACGCAAGCGCGAAGTTTTTTCGTGGTGGTAACCGGTCACGGCGGGCAGGTACCATGCGGTAGAAGAGGTAGCCAAAAATCTTCTGCCTCGCGGAATTTTGAACAATGACTGCTGCTCGTGTCCCAACAAGCGAGCGGCGTGGGACTGCCGCCGAGGTGCGTGGGGCGGGAGCGCCGGGCAGGAGGGAGGCCGGCCTCGCGATTGCCGCACGACATTCTCCGGGAGCGCGGCTGCCACGGGGACCGCATGGTTTGGGCGCGAGACCTGCGGTTGACCGGAGGGGCCTGCAGGTGTGGAACTGGTGCGCGCGGATGCGCGATGTCCCGTGACCTTTCATCCCCCCTCATGTAAAAGCCCTTCACATGAGCTGGCGCAAGGAAGAGCGCCGCGCCGAGCGCGGCTATCATCACGGCAATCTGAAAGAAGCGCTGCTGCAGGCGGCACTTGGGCTGATTGCTGAGAAGGGCCCCGGCGGCTTCACCTTCGCCGACGCCGCGCGGATGGCCGGCGTCAGCCCCGCAGCGCCGTATCGCCATTTTCGTGATCGCGACGAACTGCTGTCGAACATCGCCCAGCGCGGCTTCGAGCTGTTCGAACAGGTGCTGGCAAAGGCCTGGGACGACGGCCGTCCCGACACCGTCACGGCATTCATGCGGGTTGGACGGAGCTATCTGGCGTTCGCCCGCAGCGAGCCGGCGTACTATTCGGCGATGTTCGAATCCGGCGTGCCGATCGACGTCAATCCGATGCTGCTGACTGCCTCGGAACGTGCCTTCAACGTCATCCGCGCCGCTGCCGAGCGGCTGGCGGCGCTGACCCCGCCGGGCGTGACCCGCCCGCCGGCGCTGATGATGGCGTTGCACATCTGGTCGATGTCGCACGGCATCGCTTCGCTGTTCGGCCGCGGCGATGCCGCGCGGCGCAAACTGCCGATGGCGCCCGAGGAGCTGCTGGAGGCCAGCGTGCTGATCTACCTGCGCGGTCTCGGGTTCTCGACCGACTCTGCATCGACGACAGAAAAGCCCGCAGAACCAAAGCGATCCGGCCCCTGGGGCCCGGCCGCCTGATCGCTCCGCTCACCGCTCGGTGGGCCCTGCGGCGAAAAATCCACCAAACCTCGGACCGGTCTTTCTTGACAAACCGATAGAACCGCCCAAGTATGTAAATGTTATTTACATTCACAACGGCACCGAGCCGATGGAGAAGCAAATGGCCAACGCCGCTGACTACGAACGATGGGGGCCCCCCGGGGCGCGCTACCAGCCCGCGCTACGGTCGTCCTGGAGTCCGGGCTGGATCCTTCTGACGGTGGCCGGCTTCATCGTCTGGTGGCCGATCGGCCTCGCACTTCTCTTCTACACACTCTGGAGCAGAAACATGGGTTGCTGGGATCGCGATCGCTTCGCGGGCAAGATGGAGCGGATGCAGTGGAAGATGGAGCGGATGCGCAATCGCATGGATCGCGGTGGCTTCGGCTTCGGCCCGCCGACGAGCGGCAACCGCGCTTTCGATGAGTACCGGATGGAGACGCTGCGCCGGCTCGAAGAAGAGCAGGTCCAGTTCAAGGAATTCCTCGAGCGCCTTCGCCACGCCAAGGACAAGGAAGAGTTCGACGCGTTCATGGCCCAGCACCGGACCAAGCCGAACCCGTCCGCCGACAATTCGGCGCAGGGCTGATCGCGCCTGATCTGACCCCTTCAGCGCCAACCGCCGCCCGCCTGTGCCCCCAGGCGGGCGGCTTCTTTTTGCCGAAGTTTCGCTCGCGGCAATGTCACACCGCGCATCGCTGTCTCGTCCTATCCTCGTCAACCAAGGGAGACGACCATGACACCGCGCCTCAACCCCACCGCTGCCGCGCCCGACGCCTACAAGGCGATGGTCGCGCTGGAGACTTACATCCAGGGGAGTGGCCTCGAGCCGAGCTTGATCGAACTGGTGAAGATGCGCGCTTCGCAGATCAATGGCTGTGCGTTCTGCCTCGACATGCACAGCAAGGATGCCCGCGCCCATGGCGAGACCGAGCAGCGCTTGTATCTGCTCGACGCTTGGCGAGAATCGCCGCTCTACACTGGTCGCGAGCGCGCCGCGCTCGGCTGGACCGAGGCGCTGACGCTGATCGCGCAGACCCGTGCGCCGGACGAGGACTACGCGGCCCTGAAGCAACAGTTCAGCGATGCCGAGCAGGTGAAGCTGACGCTGCTGATCGGCGCCATCAACACCTGGAACAGGATCGCGATCGGCTTCCGCCTGCTGCATCCGACCGCAGCCTCGGCGCATGCCAAGGCCTCCTGATCCAATGCCGTCCGATGACGCCGCAGCGAGCTTCGCGCCGCTGCGGCCGCGACTGCTGCGCGTCGCCTATCGGATGTTGGGCTCGATCAGCGAAGCCGAAGACGTCGTGCAGGACGCCTACTTGCGCTGGCATCGTGCCGATCGCAGCGAGGTTCGCGACCCGGCCGGATTTCTCACGCGTACCGTCACCCGCCTGTGTCTCGACGTGCTGAAATCGGCGCGGCAGCGGCGCGAGACCTATGTCGGGCCGTGGTTGCCGGAGCCGATCGTCGCGCCGGAGTCCGAGCCGGACGGCGACGACATCACGCTGACTTTGATGCTGGCGCTGGAGCGGCTGTCGCCGCTGGAACGCGCCGCGTTTCTGCTGCACGACGTATTCGGCGTCGGCTTCGACGAGGTTGCGACGACGCTCGGCCGTGAGGTCGCTGCCTGCCGGCAACTCGCGGCAAGGGCGCGGTCGCACGTTCGGGCCGAGCGGCCGCGATTTCCTGTCTCGACCGAGCAAGGGCAGGCGATCGCCGCGGCATTTTTTCAGGCATCGCGCAGTGGCGATCTCGCCGCGCTGACGTCGCTGCTTGCGGACGAGGTCGTGTTTGTCAGCGACGGCGGCGGCAAGCGGCCGGCGGCGATCAACCCGGTGGTTGGCTGCGACCGGGTGGCCCGACTGTTCGCCGGGCTCGCGCGGAAGGCCCCGGCGGGAACGAGTTCGCTCCTCGCACTCCATGCGATCGATGGTCTACCGGGTTTCGTCTCGCGCGAGCCGGACGGGCTGCTTCAGACCACGGCGCTCGATCTTGCCGGCGGGCGGATCGTTGGAATCTACGTGGTCCGGAACCCCGACAAGCTCCGGCATCTGGTCTCGGCGCCGACTTCCGCCGGCTTGCACTGAGACGTCGGGCGGCCTCGCCTGGGGCCTTCAGCAAGCCGCCTGGCGTCCATTCGCTGGTATTTTCCCTGTTATAGTAACCCCTTATTAACCCTGATGAGGGTTTGGTGAGATCCGTCAAAACGCGGAATCAGCCCTTGTTTTGACACGTTGACAGGGGATTGAGGGGCCGGCTTCGCACAGGCCATCCCCTGCGACAACTGAAGGCTCCCATGGTGGCGCTTGGGCCAGATCGCGGCGCGTTGCCGCGGGGAGCCGGAGCCTTTGGCGGAATCGGCCGCTGCCGAAACGTGTGAGAGGATTGCGACGATGAACCCGGCCGACGTGACACAGCTTGCTCCGGCGGTCTCTACGGACGTGTCGCTGCTGTCGTTGTTCTGGCACGCCCACTGGGTCGTCAAGTCGATCATGCTCGGGCTGCTCGGCTGCTCGGTCTGGGTCTGGGCGATCGCGATCGACAAGCTGCTGTTGTTCTCGCGGACCAAGCGCGCGATGGATCGCTTCGAGCAGGCGTTCTGGTCCGGCGAGTCGATCGACGAGCTGTACCGCGCGCTGGCGGCCAAGCCGACGCATTCGATGGCGGCCTGCTTCGTGGCCGCGATGCGCGAGTGGAAGCGTTCGTTCGAAAGTCATTCGCGCTCGTTCGCCGGCCTGCAGATGCGGATCGAGAAGGTGATGAACGTCTCGATCGCGCGCGAGGTCGAGCGGCTGGAGCGCCGCCTGCTGGTGCTGGCGACGGTCGGCTCGGCCGGCCCGTTCGTCGGCCTGTTCGGCACCGTCTGGGGCATCATGTCGAGCTTCCAGTCGATCGCCGCGTCGAAGAACACCTCGCTGGCGGTGGTCGCGCCCGGTATCGCCGAGGCGCTGTTCGCTACCGCGATCGGCCTGATCGCCGCAATTCCGGCGACAATTTTCTACAATAAGTTCACGTCGGAAGTGAACCGACAGACGCAGCGGCTGGAAGGCTTCGCCGACGAGTTCTCGGCGATCCTGTCGCGGCAGATCGACGAGCGGACGTGAACGGAGGCCAGGTGAGCAGAACGGGCATTCGATCATGGGAATGAACGTAGCCGCTGGCGGTGGAGGCGGCCGGCGCCGCGGCGGTCGTCGCCCGGTGATGGCGGAGATCAACGTCACCCCGATGGTCGACGTGATGCTGGTGCTGCTGATCATCTTCATGGTCGCAGCACCGCTGCTCACAACCTCGATCGATATCGATCTGCCGGTCGCCCGTGGCGGCAATCAGATCCAGTCGAACTCGCCGCCGCTGACCCTGTCGGTGAAGCGCACCGGCGGCACCTGCAACTCGCAGGTCGAGCTGTATCTGGGCGACAGCCCGATCGCCGCCTCCGAGCTGGAAGCCAAGATGAAGGCGATCCGCGAGACCCGGTCGGAGACCGACAACGTGGTGTATCTGCGGGGCGACAAGGACGTTTGCTATACCGACATGATGAAGCTGCTCGGCAACATTCGGACCGCCGGCTTCAAGGCGAACATTGTCATCGTTCCTGAACAGGGGAGTTGAGCCGGCACCGCGCCGGCATCGGCCGCGAAGGTGGAGCAGGAATTCTGAAGGTGAAGATCGACAAGACATGGGCTGCGTCGGTGGCGTTGCACGTCCTCGTGCTCGGCTGGGCCATGCTGTCGTTCAGCTCCAGGGCGTTCGAGCTGGAGCCGCAGGACTCGGTCGCGGTCGATACCATCTCCGAAGATCAGCTCGCCAAGGTGATGGCCGGTATGCGCACCGGCAAGAAGGAAAATCCCAAGCCGCTGGTCGAGAAGGTCGCCGAGGCCAAGCCGGTCGACGACACCGTCGGCAAGATCAGCGAGAAGGCGCCGGTGGTGACCGATACCTCACCGCCGCCTCAGCCCAAGCCGAAGCCGGAAGACAAGCCGGTGGAGAAAAAGCCAGATCCGCCCAAGCCGGTGGTCAAGGAAGAGCCGAAGAAGGAAGAACCGAAGAAGGTCGAAAAGAAGCCCGAGCCGAGCAAGGAACCTGCCAAGGAAGCCGAGAAGAAGCCGGAACCAAAGGTCGATCCGATCGCCGAAGCGCTGAAGAAGGAAGAAAAAAAGAAGCCGCCCCCGAAGCCGACTCAGACCGCGGCCAAGCCGCCGGAGTCGACCAAGCAGAAGGCGGAGCGGGTGTTCGACCAGTCCAAGATCGCGGCGCTGCTCGACAAGCGCGACCCGACCCGCAACGCGGTCGCCGGCGACGTGTTGAACTCCAACGCGGCGCTGGGATTGTCGAAGGGCAAGTCCGCCGACAATTCGGCGACCTGGGGCGCGATGTTCCAGTCGCAGGTCGAGCGCTGCTGGAAGAAACCTTATGGCGGCATCGAGGCGCAGCGCGCCGAAGCGGCGTTCGTCATTCGCCTGAAGCGCGACGGCACCTTGGAAACCATGCCGCAGCCGGATGGGCATCCGTCGACGCCGTATTTGCGCGTGTATCAGGAGAGCGCTCTGCGCGCGATCATCGAATGCCAGCCGTACAATCTGCCGGCCCAGTTCTTCGACGAATGGAAGTTCTTCGCACCCGTGTTCACCGATCGACGGCCCTAATGCGAGCCGCCGCTCACCAATACTCGCGCCGTTCGGCGCGGATCACCTGACCGACCCGATGGATTGCCCGCCATGTCGTTTGACCTCAATCGCCGCCAATTGATGCTCTCCGCCGCGACGGCCGCCGGTGCGCTCGCACTCGGTCCTGCTCGCGACGCGTTCGGTCAGGCCCGGGTGCAGATCACCGAAGGCAACGTCGCGCCGCTGCCGATCGCGATTCCGAATTTCGTCGCCGGCACGCCGTCGGACGGCGAAGTCGGCGTGGGCGTGTCGCAGGTGATCACCAACAACCTCAAGCGCAGCGGCTTGTTCGCGCCGATCGATCAGGCCGCGTATCTGGAAAAGATCACCAATATCGACGTGCCGCCGCAGTTCAAGAGCTGGGCGAGCATCAACGCCCAGGCGCTGGTAACCGGTCGGATGACGCGCCAGGGCGACGGCCGGCTCAAGGCCGAATTCCGGCTGTGGGACGTTGCCACCGGTCAGCAGCTCGCCGGCCAGCAGTATTTCACCTCGCCGGAATACTGGCGCCGCATTGCCCACATCATCTCGGATCAGATCTACGAGCGGCTCACCGGCGAGAAGGGATATTTCGACAGCCGGGTGGTCTTCATCGACGAAAGCGGACCGGCCGAGCGCCGGGTCAAGCGGCTGGCACTGATGGATCAGGACGGCGCCAACGTGCGCTATCTCACGCGCGGCACCGATCTGGTGCTGACGCCGCGGTTCTCGCCGAGCACGCAGGAAATCACCTACATGGAATTCGGCCAGGGTGAGCCGCGGGTGTATTTGTTCAACGTCGAGACCGGCCAGCGCGAGATCGTCGGCAACTTCCCCGGCATGTCGTTCGCGCCGCGGTTCTCCCCGGACGGCCAGAAGATCATCATGAGCCTGCAGCAGGGCGGAAATTCCAACCTGTTCGTGATGGATCTGCGTTCCAAAGCGACCACGCGGCTCACTGACACGCCCGCGATCGATACCTCGCCGTCCTACGCGCCCGATGGCAGCCGGATCTGCTTCGAGAGCGATCGCGGCGGCAAGCCGCAGATCTACATCATGCCGGCCGGCGGCGGGCAGGCGCAGCGAATCTCGTTCGGCGACGGCAGCTATTCGACCCCCGTGTGGTCGCCGCGCGGCGACTACATCGCCTTCACAAAGCAGGGCGGCGGCCAGTTCGCGATCGGCATCATGAAGCCCGACGGCTCGGGCGAGCGAATTCTGACCTCCGGGTTCCACAACGAGGGCCCGACATTTGCTCCCAACGGGCGGGTGCTGATGTTCTTCCGCGATCCCGGCGGCAATGCCGGTCCGTCGTTGTTCACGGTCGACGTGTCCGGCCGCAACGAACTGCGGGTTCCCACCCCCGGCTACGCCTCCGACCCGGCCTGGTCGCCGCTGCTGTCCTGATTCCAACGAACTGGCTTGGGTTCTTGCGGCGGTTGTGCCGAAGCAGGGAGATGCATGCCTGGGTTCCGCGACGGAACCTAAAAAATCCTCCTTCTGGGTCTAAGAACACTTTCCGCTAACGATGTTCGCTCAGAATTACTTCATTTCGACCCGTTAAAACCTCTGGGAAAGAGGCTATGGTGCCGATGCAGGTGGCTGAGCAGGAACGTAGTGCGGATCGGGCGATATCGCCCTCGATCTATGCTGCGTTGGTGGATTCCTTGTTTCAGAACCCGGCGCCGATGTTTGCAGGGGCCCTGAGCGCTGCGGTCGCAGCGATCATGACCGCGCACAAGACCGGCAATCATCTGCTCTGGCTCTGCGCGCTGTTGCTGATCGCCGCCGGTGCTCTGCGCGCCCTCGATATGCGCTCTTACAAGTTGCGCCAGCCGCAGTCCGGGGCCGAAATCCAACGCTGGGAAGTCCGGTATCAGATCGGCGCGATGCTCTATGCGGCCGTGCTCGGCATTTGGTGCGTCATCACGCTCGTCGGCACCGACGACCCTGTGGCCCACATGATCTGCACCTGTGTGACGCTCAGCTACATGGCTGCCGGCGCGGGCCGAACCTATGGCCGTCCATGGATCTTCCACATCCAGATCCTGTTGGCTTGTGGGCCGATGGCAGGTGGGCTGGCCTGGAACGGCGGTCCTTACTACATCGGCTTGGCGCTCTTGAGCGTGATCTTCTTCATCGGTGTCAAGCACATCACCACCAGTCTGCAGAAGATCTTCGTGCGGGCGCTTTTGGGGCGCGAGCGCGAGTCGGCCCTGGCCAGCCAATTCGACACCGCACTCAACAACATGCCACACGGACTGTGCATGTTCCGCGCGGATGGCCGCCTCGCGGTGATGAATCATCGCTTCACCGAAATGATGCGGCTGAGGGACGAATTGGTCAAAGGCTCGCCCACGGCCACCGATATTGTCTCCGCCTGTGTGGCGATCGGCGCGATTTCTGCCGCGAACGGCCGCTTGATCCTGTCAGAGATCGAGAATGCACTTGCTGGCGAGATCGTCACCGTCGGCGACGAGACGATCCCCCGCTCGCTGTGCTGGACGTTCCAGCCGATGGCGGGCGGTGGCACCGTGGTGCTGATCGAAGACATCACCGAACGCCGCAATGCCGAGGCGCGGATCGTTCATTTGGCGCGCTATGACGAACTGACCGCGCTGCCGAATCGCGTCAGCTTCCGTGACGAGATCGAGCGGATTCTGGAAGCCGAACATGGTCGGGGCAAGGCACGGCTGTCGGCGCTGCTGTTCATCGATCTCGATCAGTTTAAGCAGGTCAACGACACCCTTGGTCATCCTTGCGGCGATCGTCTGCTGTGTTCGGTTGCCGAGCGGCTGCGGGATATGCTGCGTCCAGAAGATTTCGTTGCCCGGTTCGGCGGCGACGAGTTCGTAGTATTCCAGCAGAACATCGCTTCGAACGAGGATGCCGCCTCACTGGCACGCCGCATCGTCGAACGGCTCAGCGATCGCTATTTGATCGATCATCACGTTGTCGAAATCGGCGCCTCGATCGGCATCGCGATGACCTTCCCAGGCGCGAAAGCCGACATCCTGCTCAAGAACGCCGATATGGCGCTGTATCGCGCCAAGGCTGATGGTCGCGGCACCTTCTGCTTCTTCCGCGAGGAAATGGCGCAGACCGTCGAGGCGCGCCGCATTCTCGAACTGGATCTACGCAAGGCGCTCGCGAACGAAGAGTTCGAGCTCTACTATCAGCCGCTCGTCAATCTGAAGACCGGCAAGATCGCCACTTGCGAGGCGCTGCTGCGTTGGAACCATCCTGTGCGCGGCACGGTCTCGCCCGTCGACATCATTCCGGTCGCCGAGGACATGGGTCTGATCGTCGATCTCGGCCGCTGGATCCTGCGCAAAGCCTGCATGGAGTGCATGCTCTGGCCGGAGCCGGTGAGTGTCGCGATCAACTTCTCGTCGCAGCAATTCCATCAACGCGACGTCCTCACCGAAGTTCGCTACGCGCTCGAAGTGTCCGGGTTACCGGCAAAGCGCCTGGAAATCGAGATCACCGAGTCCTCCCTGTTGCGCAACACGCAGTGGACCCACGACGCGTTGCAAGAGCTTCACGCCGAAGGCGTCCGGATCTCGCTCGACGATTTCGGCACCGGCTATTCCTCGCTCAGCTATCTGCACAGCTTCCCGTTGCAAAAAGTCAAAATTGATCGTTCCTTCCTGGAAGGCATCGATAGCGACCGGCCGCTCACTCTGCTGCGAGGCGTCGCCCGTCTCAGCGCCGACCTCGGCATGTCGGTGGTGGTCGAGGGAATCGAGACCAACGAACAACTCGATTTGATCAGCGCCGACGGCACCGTCACAGAGGCGCAGGGCTATCTGTTCAGCCGTCCGGTTCCTGCGCAGCGCATTCGGCAATTACTGGCCGCTTCGCACGGCCGCCGCGGCAAGGACGGAGATCGCCTCGTCGTGCCGCTGCGCTCGATCGCGTAAATCCCCGCTTTGTGTCGCAACAGCGTTACGTGTTAGCGCCATCAGTTCCCAAATGAGACGATAGTTAACCCTAATGCTGACGTGTCTTTGCGCTCGGTTTAGGGATTTGTTAACCTCTAGATCGTGGAAAGCCGGGCTCCGGCGTATGGGTTGTACAAATGAGTTCCGCGCAGCAAGAACGTAAGAGTGTTGCAACTTCCGCCCGCGGGCATGAGCTCCTGGACAAGGTCGACTACCGGCTCGCGGAAACCGACTCCGAAAAGGAGGCGATCTATCGCCTTCGCTATCGAGCCTATCTGAACGAAGGTGCGATCGAACCGAATGCGGATGGCATCGTCACGGACAGCCACGACGAGCTGCCGAATTGTTGGATTTTCGGCGTCTACGTCGACGGGGTGTTGTCGAGTTCGATTCGCATCTCCGTCGCATCTCCGTCGCATCCCACTTCGCCGTCGGTTGACGTCTTCTCCGACGTTCTTGGCGCCGAGCTTCAGCGTGGAAAGATCATCGTCGATCCGACGCGGTTCGTGGCCGATCCAGATCGCGTCGAGCGGATGCCGGAACTGCCATACGTGACCGTTCGCCTCGGCTATGTCGCCTGCTGTCATTTCGACGCCGACATCGGTCTGGCCACCGTGCGAGCAGAGCATCGTGCGTTCTATCGACGGGTGTTCCTGCAGACGCCGTTGTGCGAGCCTCGGTTGTTTCCCGGGCTCCTGAAGCCGGTCGGGTTGATGGCGGCCGACTATCGCGAGATCCAGGAGCGGGTGTACGCGCGGTTTCCGTTCATGCGTTCAAGTGCCTTCGAACGACGGATGTTGTTCGATCGCGCAGAGCCGGTCTTGGCTGTTGTCCGCGACAGCGCCCCGATCGCAGCAGCCGATCTCTGCGTTTAAGGTCGGTCGTCCAGTCTTTGGATTGGTCGCTGACTGCAGTCCGAACGAACTCCGTCGGGCTGTGCTCCTGACCGCAGCCGCGCGGCGCGTAAACGCACGTCCAGGCCGATGCTCGCCTTGGACCCGGCGAACGAAGAGGCAGATCGGGCCGATCCGGCCGCGACTTCACTCTGGCGCCACATTTACTCCTCATTAACCATCGCGATTGCTTTTGGCCGACCGGGGGCATTTGATCGGTGTTGGCAACTCCTCGTCAAGGTTGACGGAACGTTCGCTTAACCATCGCCCTGTAGACCGAAGCCACAGTCGGAATATCGCGAGCGTGGAGGCTCCGGAATGACCAATCACAAGCGAATCCTCCAGGGATTGAAGCTGGCCGCGGTGCTCGCGGTGGCCCTGTCGATGGGGGCTTGCGCCAACAAGAACGGGCTCGGTGGTGCCGACGGTGCGATGGCCGGCGCGGCGGCGCCGGGCAGTCAGCAGGATTTCGTCGTGAATGTCGGTGATCGCGTGTTCTTTGAGAGCGATCAGTCGGATCTGTCGCCGCAGGCGGTTGCGACCCTCGACAAGCAGGTGCAATGGCTGCAGACCTACAGCCGCTATACCTTCACGATCGAAGGCCATGCGGACGAGCGCGGCACCCGCGAGTACAACATCGCGCTCGGTGCACGTCGCGCCCAATCGGTCCGCAACTATATGGTGTCGCGCGGTATCGACGCGCAGCGGATGCGAACCATCTCCTACGGCAAGGAGCGCCCGGTCGCGGTCTGCAACGACATCTCGTGCTGGTCGCAGAATCGCCGTGCCGTTACGGTGCTGAACGCCGGCGCCTGATCGAAAGCTCCGGTCTGAATCGCGAACGGTGCCCGCTGGGCACCGTTTTTGTTTGTGCGGCAGTTTCTGCCGTCGCCTCAGTCACATTTTTGGCGTAGTACGACGATCAATCCAGCGCCGTTCACTCGGTGCGCCCTCCAACTCGTCGGACTGTCATGTCATCAGGTTTTGCCGTCTACGCACGCAGCCTCGCTTTGATGGCGACGCTCGTCGTCGCCACGCCCGCGCTGGCCCAGCAGTATGGTGGTGAGGTCGATCCCGAGATCCGCATTCAGCAGCTCGAGGACCGGCTGCGGACGTTGACCGGCCAGAACGAAGAGCTGCAATACCGCAACCGGCGGCTGGAAGATCAAGTCCGGCAGTTGCAGAGCGGCGGCGGTGCGCCCGGCGCGCAGCAGCCAGCGGCCGCTCCCGGTGCGACGCAGCCGGCCCCGCAGCCGCCGCCATCCTACGGCCAGCCGCAGCAACCCGGCTATGGTCAGCAGGTGCCGATGGTGCAGCCGCAGCCGACCGCCCCGGCGGGCGGCGGGCGGCGCGGCGACGCGTTCGATCCGTCGCAGAATCCGAATGCACCGGGTGTGCCGCGCGCGCTTGGCGGCGGCCAACTCCCGATAGAGCAGGGCGGCGGTATGCCGGCCGGCCGCACCCCGGGCGCCCCGATCGATCTGTCGAACGGCAGCGGCGGCTATGTCCAGGGAGGCTATCCGCAGGGCGGTGCGCCGGTCGCGCCGCAACAACCGCCCGCGGCTGCCGCCGCCGGAGGCGGTTTGACGACGCAGCCGCCGTCGCAATCGCCGCGCGACGAGTTCGACCTCGGCATCGGCTACATGCAGCGCCGCGACTACGCGCTGGCAGAAGAGACGATGCGCAACTTTGCGCAGAAGTACCCGGACAATCCGCTGGCCGCCGACGCGCAATACTGGCTCGGCGAGAGCTTCTTCCAGCGCCAGATGTATCGCGATGCTGCCGAAGCGTTTCTCGCCGTGACCAGCAAGCACGAGAAATCCGGCAAGGCGCCCGATGCGCTGCTGCGGCTCGGTCAGTCGCTGGCGGCGCTGAAGGAGAAGGAAGCCGCCTGCGCCGCGCTCGGCGAAGTCGGTCGTAAATTTCCGCACGCATCGTCCGGCGTGAAGAAGGCGGTCGAACGCGAGCAGAAGAAGCTGAAGTGCTGAATCATGACGGCCTCGGCCTCGCCGAGGCGTGACAACCGGCAGGCGAGCGGCCGATGTCCGGGACCGATGACGAGCCGATCTTAGTGCGTGAAGCCAGCCGGCTGTTCGCCGACTGGAAAGCGGTGCCGGCGATTCTGCTGGCGGTCTCCGGCGGTCCTGATTCGCTGGCGCTGATGTGGCTGGCGGCGCGCTGGCGCAGAGCCTTGAAGCGCGGGCCGGCGCTTTTCGTCGCCACCGTCGATCACGGTTTGCGCCCGGAGGCCGCTCAGGAAGCCCGCGCGGTCAAGCGGCTGGCCGCTTCGCTCGATCTGCAGCATCGCACGCTGCGCTGGCTCGGCGCCAAGCCGGCCTCCGGCATTCAGGCCGCCGCGCGCGCCGCCCGCTATCCGTTGTTGGCGGGGGCGGCCAAGCGTGCCGGCGCGACCCACATCATGACCGCTCATACCCGCGACGATCAGGCCGAGACGGTGCTGATGCGGTTGTCGCGGGGCAGCGGCATCGCCGGCCTTGCGGCGATGGCCCGCGAAACCGAGCGCGACGGCGTGGTGCTGGTGCGGCCGTTGCTCGATGTCCCCAAGGCGAGGCTGCTCGCGACTTTGGCGAAAGCGGGAATCGGGTTCGCGACCGATCCAAGCAACGTCGATCCGCGGTTTGCCCGGCCGCGATGGCGAGAGTTGATGCCGATGCTGGAGGCCGAAGGATGCGATGCGCGTTCATTGGTCCGGCTGGCGGCGCGTGCCGCGCGGGCCGACGCCGCGCTCGAACGGATGGCCGATGGCGCCGAGCAGTTCCTGGCATCTTTGAGTGGCGACTCGGATCGCCCCGGTGTCGATGCGGTCGCGTTCTCGGGCCTTCCGGCCGAAATCAGGATTCGATTGTTGCTTCGCTCGCTGACCCAGCAAGGTTACGAGGGGCCGCCGGAGCTTGGCAAGGTCGAGGCGCTTGCGTCTGCCTTGCAACAGGCCATGACTCCGGCAGCAACGGCCGGCAAAATCCGATTGAGACAGACGCTCGCCGGCGCAGTGGTGACGCTCACCAAGGATCGTCTGGTGATCGCTCCAGCGCCGCCGCGGCGTGGCCGCAGGCCCTGAGCCAACCTGCACGGACGCTTAACCACCCGCAAGAACCCGCAGTGATCGCCACGATTTGAGCGGGAAACCGGTTAGAATGCGCCAAATAGTCCTGTGTGGTTCTCTTGGCACGGGGCCGGCACACACCTAGATTAGGCAGACCGGCTCGCGGGAAGCACCCGCAGAGCCTTTCGTCTCGGCGCCGCAGGGCCCACCTGGTCGCGATCCGCGCGACCCATAAGGAAGACCGATGAACGCCAATTTGCGCAATTTCGCCCTCTGGGTCATCATCGTGCTGCTGTTGTTGGCGCTGTTCACCCTCTTCCAAAATCCGGGCCAGCGCACCGCGTCTCAGGAAATTCCGTTCTCGCAGCTCTTGAGCGAGATCGACCAGAACCACGTTCGCGACGTGGTGATCCAGGGCCAGGAAATCCGCGGCACCTTCACCAACGGCTCGACCTTCCAGACCTACGCGCCGAACGATCCGTCGCTCGTGACGCGGCTGTACAACGGCAAGGTCTCGATCACCGCCAAGCCGCCGGGTGACAACGTGCCGTGGTTCGTGTCGCTGCTGGTGTCGTGGCTGCCGTTCATCGCGCTGATCGGCGTGTGGATCTTCCTGTCGCGGCAGATGCAGGGCGGCGCCGGCAAGGCGATGGGCTTCGGCAAGTCGCGGGCCAAGATGCTCACGGAAGCGCATGGCCGCGTCACCTTCGAAGACGTCGCCGGCGTCGACGAGGCCAAGCAGGATCTGCAGGAGATCGTCGAGTTTCTCCGCGATCCCGGCAAATTCCAGCGTCTCGGCGGTCGGATTCCGCGCGGCGTGCTGCTGGTCGGCCCTCCCGGTACTGGTAAGACCCTGATCGCGCGCGCGGTCGCGGGTGAAGCCAACGTGCCGTTCTTCACCATCTCCGGCTCGGACTTCGTTGAAATGTTCGTCGGCGTCGGCGCCAGCCGCGTGCGTGACATGTTCGAGCAGGCCAAGAAGAACGCGCCGTGCATCATCTTCATCGACGAAATCGACGCGGTCGGCCGTCATCGCGGCGCCGGCCTCGGCGGTGGCAATGACGAGCGCGAGCAGACCCTCAACCAGCTGCTGGTCGAGATGGACGGCTTCGAGGCCAACGAGGGCGTGATCCTGATCGCTGCCACCAACCGCCCCGACGTGCTCGATCCGGCGCTGCTGCGTCCCGGCCGCTTCGACCGTCAGGTCGTGGTGCCGAATCCGGACGTCGTTGGCCGCGAGCAGATCCTCAAGGTTCACGTCCGCAAGGTGCCGCTGGCGCCGGATATCAACCTGAAGAACATCGCGCGCGGCACCCCGGGCTTCTCCGGTGCCGACCTGATGAACCTCGTCAACGAAGCGGCGCTGATGGCGGCCCGGCGCAACAAGCGCATGGTCACCCAGACCGAGTTCGAGGACGCCAAGGACAAGGTAATGATGGGCGCCGAGCGCAAGTCGCTGGTGATGACGGAGGAGGAGAAGCTCCTCACCGCCTATCACGAGGGCGGCCACGCGATCGTCGGCCTCAACGTCCCGGCCACCGACCCGATCCACAAGGCGACCATCATTCCGCGCGGCCGTGCGCTCGGAATGGTGATGCAGCTTCCCGAGCGCGACAAGCTGTCGATGTCGCTCGAGCAGATGACCTCGCGCCTTGCCATCATGATGGGCGGCCGCGTCGCCGAAGAGATGATCTTCGGCCGCGAGAAGGTGACCTCGGGGGCGGCATCGGACATCGAGCAGGCCACCAAGCTGGCCCGCATGATGGTGACCCGCTGGGGCCTGTCGGAAGAGCTCGGCACCGTCGCCTACGGCGAGAACCAGGACGAGGTGTTCCTCGGCATGTCGGTGTCGCGCACCCAGAACGCGTCCGAGGCGACGATCCAGAAGATCGACGCCGAGATCAAGCGGCTGGTGGCCGAGGGCTACGACGAGGCCAAGCGGATCCTCACCGAACGCCGCGCCGATCTCGAAGCACTGGCCAAGGGTCTGCTCGAATATGAAACCCTGACCGGCGACGAGATCACCGACCTGATCAACGGAAAGAAGCCGAATCGTGAATCGGTGCTGGAGCCGTCGGGTCCGCGCACCTCGGCCGTGCCGCCCGCCGGCAAGCCCCGGCCGCGCCCCGATCCGGGCCTCGAGCCGCAGCCCCAGGCGTAAGCCTGCCTGAATTCGATTGTTGCAAAACGCGGCGGCGACGCCGCGTTTTTTTATGGCCCGTCGCGACCGAGAAGCGTAGGTCCTGATCCAAACAGGGCAGGATGTTCAGGGATGGCGTTCGGCGGGCTTTGGCTCAGACGCTGGCATTCGAGCGATGAATGAAATGACGCCAGACCCGGCGCTCGGCCTGAGCACGCCGGGCCGAGTTCTGTCCGATGGCGCGCTCGGACCCGGCAAGCTGTCCCGACCGTCGACCGCGCTCGACCTCTACGATCTCGCCTCGATCGGTCTGCTCGGCGTTCTCGGCGTCCTGATGCTGATGACGTTTCGCTCCTACGGCGTCACCAATGACGAGTGGGTGCAGCAGCGCTACGGCGAGCTGATCATCGATTACTACCGTAGCGGCCTGATCGATCGCGCGCTGTTCTCGTTCGATAATCTGTATCTGTATGGCGGCCTGTTCGACGTCGCCGCGACGCTGTTGCACAAGGTCTCCTCGCTCGAGCTGTTCGAGCTGCGGCATCTGCTCAGTGCGGCTTGCGGCGTTGCCGGGATCGGCGCGGCGATCGCGACCGCGCGTTTGGTTGTGGGCCCGCGCGCCGGGCTGCTCGCCGGAGTGGCGCTCGCAGTGTGCGGGTTCTGGTACGGCGCCATGTTCCACCACACCAAGGACGTGCCGCTCGGCGCCGCGATGGCCGGCGCCCTGTATTTCCTGATTCGCGCGGCGCGGGATTGTCCGAAGCCGCAGCTCCGCCATCTGATCGGTTTCGGCGTGCTGACCGGCTGTGCGCTCGGCATCAAGGTGCTGGGGCTGCTGCTGGTGTGTTACGTGCCGGTCGCGATCGTGCTGAATGGCCCGGTGCCGACGGCAGGCGCAGGCTTGCGGGACAGTGCCGCGTTCGCCGGTCGCTCGCTGCTGACTTTCCTGCCGGCACTGCTGATCGCCTATGCGATCATGCTGATCACCTGGCCGTGGTCGGCGCTGGCGCCGCTCAATCCGATCCGCGGATTGGTGTCGTTCGGCGACTTCCACTACGCGATCCGCACCATGCTGGCCGGGCAGGTGTACGAGATGGCGACGGTGCCGCGCTGGTACATTCCGACTTATCTCCTGATCAAGACGCCCATCGTCGTGCTCGCAGGAGCGGCGATCTCGCTGCTTTGGCTGCTGTGGCCACGATTGCTCGGCGATGGCGACGCGCGCTGCCGGCGCGAGGCCGCGATCGTCGCATTGGCTGTCGTGTTTCCTGTCGCCTGCGAAATCACCGCGCATGGGCCGGCTTTCAGCGGCATGCGGCATTTCATGTTCGTGTTGCCGCCGCTTTCGGTGCTGGCCGGTATCGGGCTCGATGGCCTACTACGCGCCGCCGCGCGGCTTTCGGCGACGCTCGGTGCGGCGGCGCTGGCCGTGATCGTCGCGGCGCTGAGCTGGAATGCCGCGACGCTGATCCGGCTGCATCCGTATCAGTATCTGTTCTACAATCCGCTGGCCGGCGGGCTGCAAGGTGCCTCGCGCCGCTACGTCATGGATTATTGGTTTACGGCGATGCCGGAAGTGGTGACGCGGCTCGAAAGATACATCGCGCGAACCGATCCCCCCGATGCCCGTGGACGGATCTACACCGTCGCGGTGTGCGGTCCGCGCGACAGCTTCCTGCATCTTCGGCCGCCAAACCTGCGCTGGGCCCAGGTGTGGGAGACCGCGGATTTCTTCATCGCGCCGACCCACATGAATTGCGACCAGGACATCCAGGCCAAGGTCGCGGCGACGGTGTCCCGGCTCGGCGTTCCGATCGCTTACGTCAAGGATCAGCGTGCCAAGACCCGTCCGGGTGAAGCACCGTAGCGCCCGGTCCTCGGCCGCCCGCTGCATGGCCGTATGTGTCGGCGTTTGCTTGACGCAGCCGCACGTAGCGCGCAACGAAGGCTCGCAAGACGGACCCTGCGATGACCACTCATGTCTCCAAAGCCCCGGCCTATTGGTCGCGCGATGCGATCTGGCCCGGCATTGTTGCGATCGGCCCGATGCTGCCGGGCACGCTGGCGTTCGGCATGGCGTTCGGTGCACTCTGCGCGCAGAAGAACTTCACGCTCGCCGAAGTCGAAGTGATGATGGCCACCGTGTATGGCGGGCTGTCGCAATTCGTCGCGGTGCAGGCCTGGCCCGACGCGCTGACGCCGTCGTCGATCGCGGCGCTGGCGTTGCTGACCACCACCGTCAATATCCGCTTCTTCCTGATGACCGCGTCGATGCGGCCGTGGTTCGGTACGCTGCCGCCCTGGCAGGCTTATCCGCCGCTGCTGCTGGTCACCGATGGCGGCTGGCTCGCGGCGATGCGCTATCGCGAGCACGGCGGCGCCAATGCCTGGTTCTATGTCGGCGGTGCGATTGTGCTGTATCTGGTGTGGCTGGTATCGGCCATTCCCGGTTTCCTGCTCGCCGAGCAGCTCGCCGATCCGAAGAAATTCGGCGTCGACATCGCGATGCCCGCGTTCTTCGCGGCCCTGCTGGTCCCAGCTTGGAAGGGGCCGCGGCGCGCGATTCCATGGTGCGTCTCGGGCGTCGTTGCTCTCACCGTGCATTGGCTGGCGCCGGGCTATTGGTTCATTATCGCCGGCGCGCTGTCCGGTGCGATCACCGCGGGGCTGATGGACGAGCCACCGCAGAACGCCTCGCATGCAGGGCATCGTCATGACTGACATGCTTCGCAGTGACGTGATGATTGCCTTTGCGGTGATGACCGCGGTGACGGTGGCGTCACGGCTCGGCGGCTATTTCATGATGCGCTATGTCGAGGTGACGCCGCGGGTGCGGCGGATGCTCGATGCATTGCCCGGGTCGATCATCGTTGCGGCTGCGTTGCCAGTGGCTGTCAACGGCGGTCCCATCGTCATGATCGCGCTCGCTGCGGCAATTGCCGTGAGCGTATTGCGGCGCAACGACTTCCTGGCGGTGGTTACTGGTATGTTAGTAGCGGCATTGGCGCGTGCGCTGGGATTGCCGGGCTAGTTTTCAGGAATGCTATTCATTTCATTGCTGTAAGGGCTTGCCTTCGGTTCTGAATAGGTGTTCACTTTTTTCACTGATTTGGCGTGGGCGATACGTCGGTTTCCCTCGCTACTCCAGCAACTTGGTGAGCGCTTCCGGTCCGATAGAGCGGGCTGCGGACCTGCTCGTTTCCGGGGCGACAGCTTCATGGTTTACCGGCGGACCCATCAGGTGGTGAAGCGCTTGGCCGCACGCCGCAGTGCGATCCTTGCGGCTGCGCGCGAGACCGCTGCGGAAGGCGGGATGGCGGCGGTGCAGATCGCGCCGGTCGCTGCGCGCGCCAAGGTCGCTGCCGGAACGGTGTATCGCTACTTCCCCTCCAAGGCCGACCTGATCTCCGAACTCATCGCCGATGTCTCGCGCGACGAACTCGCTGCGGTCCGCCGCGCGGCCGATGCGGCTCCGGGGCCGTCTTCTGCGCTCGCCGCCGCGGTGACGACTGTGGCGGTGCACGTCCTGTCGCATCGCAAGCTGGCGTGGGGCATCCTGGCCGAGCCGGTCGATGTCGATGTCTCGGCGTCACGGCTGGCAAGTCGCCGCGAGATCGCGGGTGAGATCGAATTGCGGATCGAGGCGGCAGTTCGTGTCGGACATCTGCCGGCGCAAGATACGGCGCTGGCAGCGACCGCATTGCTCGGCGCGGTGCATGAATCGCTGGTCGGGCCGCTGGCGCCGGACAATCTCGATGATCCGGCGAAGCTGCGTGACGCAGTGCAAACCGTTACCTTGTTGGCGCTGCGCGCGGTCGGCGTGATGGATGCTCGGGCCCGTGGCCTGGTGGTGCAGGCCGTGGTGCCGCCGCGTAGTCTGGTCGGCGCCTGATCAGTTCCAGTTTGCTCCGGGCCATCGCTCTGGCTATGACAACCGACGTAGCCTGATCCGATCCGTTCCCGCTCGCCGGATATGCGGCCAGTTCGAGCGCAGGAGTCTTGCATGACCATTCTGATGCCCGAGCCGGACCAATCAGTGCTGGCGCGTCGCGACGAGATCATTGCGGCCTTGCGCAAGATCGTGCCGGGCGAGGGGGTGATCTCCAGCGCCGCCGAGATGAAGCCCTATGAGTCCGACGGGCTGATGGCGTATCGCCAGCCGCCGATGGTGGTGGTGTTGCCGAGCACCACCAAACAGGTGTCCGAGGTGCTGCGCTATTGCCACCAGAACGGCATCAAGGTGGTGCCGCGTGGCTCTGGCACTTCGCTGTCAGGCGGCGCGTTGCCGCTTGCCGACGGCGTGTTGCTCGGGCTCGGGAAGTTCAAGCGGATCCGCGAGATCGACTTCGACAACCGTGCCGTGGTGGTCGAGCCCGGCGTCACCAATCTGGCGATCAGTCAGGCGGTCGATCACGCCGGCTTCTACTACGCGCCCGATCCGTCGTCGCAGATCGCCTGTTCGATCGGCGGCAACATCGCTGAGAACTCCGGCGGCGTGCACTGCCTGAAATACGGCATGACCACCAACAACGTGCTCGGCTGCGAGATCGTGCTGATGACCGGCGAGATCCTGCGGATCGGCGGGAAGGCGGCCGAATGCGCCGGCTACGACCTGATGGGCGTGATCACCGGTTCCGAGGGGCTGCTCGGCGTCATCACCGAAGTCACCGTGCGGATCCTGCGCAAACCCGAAACGGCGCGGGCGCTGATGATCGGCTTCACCAGCGTCGAGGCCGCCGGCCAGTGCGTTGCCGACGTGATCAGCGCAGGCATCATTCCCGGCGGCATGGAGATGATGGACAAGCCGGCGATTCACGCCGCCGAAGCCTTCGTCCATGCTGGCTATCCGCTCGACGTCGAGGCGCTGCTGATCATCGAGCTCGACGGTCCGCAGGTCGAAGTCGACGAGCTGATCGGAAGGGTCGAAGAGATCGCGCTCGGCTGCGGCTCGACCACCTGTCAGATCTCGACCAGCGAGCAGCAGCGGCTGCTGTTCTGGTCCGGCCGCAAGGCGGCGTTCCCCGCGGTGGGCCGGATCTCGCCCGACTATCTGTGCATGGACGGCACGATCCCGCGCGCGCAACTACCGTTGGTGCTGCGGCGGATGAACGAGATGTCGGAGAAATACGGCCTGCGCGTCGCCAACGTGTTCCACGCCGGCGACGGCAATCTGCATCCGCTGATCCTGTACGACGCCAACAAGCCGGGCGAGCAGGACGCGGCGGAAGCCTTCGGCGCCGACATTCTCAAGCTCTGCGTCGAGGTCGGCGGTGTGCTGACCGGCGAGCACGGCGTCGGCATCGAGAAGCGCGATCTGATGCCGGAGATGTTCTCGGATATCGATCTCAACCAGCAGCAGCGGCTGAAATGCGCGTTCGACTCCGAAGGCCTGCTCAACCCCGGCAAGGTGTTCCCGACGCTGCATCGCTGTGCCGAACTCGGCCGCATGCACGTCCACAAAGGCCAGTTGCCGTTCCCGGATATTCCGCGGTTCTGACCGGGTAATGTTATCTCCGATGCACGAAGTAGAGCCTTTCACCGTCATTGCGAGCGAAGCGAAGCAATCCAGGGCCTCGGTGCACGGCGCTCCTGGATTGCATCGTCGCTTTGCGCCTCGCAATGACGGGGGAGGATTAGTGCGCAGCATTCTGAAGGACGAATTTCGCCCGTGGACACGCTGAAAGTACGCGACGCGCAGGAGGTCGAGGACGCGGTGCGCGCCGCGATCGCCAATGAGCAGCCGATCGAAATCGTCGGCCATGGCAGCAAGCGCACGGTCGGCCAGCCGATGGCGACCAATGCAGTGCTGGAGCTGTCGGCGCTCAACGCCGTCACCGCCTACGAGCCGAACGAGCTGATCATCACCGTCCAGGCCGGCGCGCCGCTCGCCGACGTGCTGTCGCTGATCGATTCCAAGAGCCAGCATTTCGCCTTCGAGCCGATGGACACTGCCGTGCTGCTCGGCACTGCGCCGGGGGCGGGCACGGTGGCCGGCATGATCGGCGCCGGTCTCGCCGGGCCGCGGCGGATCAAGGCGGGCGGGGCGCGCGATCATCTGCTCGGCGCGCATGCGGTGTCGGGCTTCGGCGAGAGCTTCAAGGCCGGCGGCAAGGTGGTGAAGAACGTCACCGGCTACGACCTGTGCAAGCTGCTCGCCGGCTCCTGGGGCACGCTGGCGGTGATGACCGAAGTCACCCTGAAGGTGACGCCGCGGCCGGAGAGCGAGCGCACGCTGGTGCTGCGCGGCCTCGGCGACGTCGCCGCCAACAAGGCGATGACGGCTGCGCTCGGCTCCCCCTACGACGTCACCGGCGCCGCGCATCTGCCGGGCTCGGCGCTGCGCACCACTACCGGTGCATTGGCGGAGATCGCACAGCCGGATCAATCGCTCACTCTGCTGCGGCTCGAAGGCATCACCTCGTCCGCGAGCCATCGCGCTCAATCGCTGCGCGCGGCGCTGAAGAGCTATGGCGATGCCGAACTGATCGAGGACGATGCCTCCGCCGCGCTATGGCGCGCGGTGCGCGACGTCGAGCCGTTCGCAGCGTCCGGTCCGCGGGCGCTGTGGCCGGTGTGGCGCATTGTCTGCCCGCCGGCGACCGGTGGTGCTTTCGGCGAGCAGCTTAGCCGCGAGAGCGGCGGTGAGGTGATTTACGACTGGGGCGGCGGCCTGATCTGGGCGGCGCTGCCGCCCGCGGCGGACGGCCATGCCAAGGCGCTGCGCCAGCGCGTCGAGAAGATCGCCGGCCATGCCAGCCTGATCCGCGGCAGCGATGCGGTGCGGGCGGCGATCGATGTGTTCCATCCTCAGCCGGCCGGGCTGGCCGCGCTCGGCAGCCGCGTCAAGCGCAGCTTCGATCCCAGCAACATTCTCAATCGCGGCCGGATGTCGCGAGGATCCGCGACATGAAGACCGAATTCAGCCTGACCCAGCTCGCCGATCCCGATATCGCCGAGGCCGACAAGATCCTGCGCGCCTGCGTGCATTGCGGCTTCTGCACCGCGACCTGTCCCACCTATGTGCTGCTCGGTGACGAGCTCGACAGTCCGCGCGGCCGCATCTACCTGATCAAGGAGATGCTGCAGAGCAACGCGCCGCCGACCGCGGACGTCGTCAAGCACATCGACCGTTGCCTGTCGTGCCTCGCTTGTATGACGACCTGCCCGTCGGGCGTGAACTACATGCATCTGGTCGATCAGGCCCGCGCCCGGATCGAGAAGCAGTACAAGCGGCCGTTCTGGGACCGGATCGTGCGCGAGGCGCTGTCGTGGATGATGCCGCATCCGGGCATGTTCCGGCTCGGGATGGCCGCCGCGCGGATCGTGCGGCCGGTGGCGGCACTGCTGCCCGGCTCCCGCGACCTTGCGCATCCGACGGTGCTGAGCCGGATCAAGGCGATGCTGGCGCTGGCGCCGAAACACCTGCCGGAGCCCGGCCCGGATTCCGGCACGACCTTTCCGGCGATCGGACCGAAGCGCGGCCGGGTCGCGCTGCTGCACGGCTGCGCCCAACAGGTGCTGGCCCCGCGGATCAATCGGGCCGCGATCAATCTCCTCACCCGGCACGGCATCGAAGTGGTGCTCGCCGCGGATGAAGCCTGCTGCGGCGCCCTGATCCATCATCTTGGCCGCGATACCCGCACGCTCGACTATGCCCGTACCAACATCAGGGCGTGGCTGGCGGAGATCGAGCGTGGCGGTCTCGACGCGATCCTGGTGACCACCTCCGGCTGCGGTACGGTGATCAAGGACTACGGCTATATGCTGCGAGAAGATCCGGAGTATGCAGCGGCGGCTGCAAAGGTTTCGGCACTCGCCAAAGACATCAGCGAATATGTCGGCGGTCTCGAACTGTCATCACCGCGTCAGCGCGATGATGTCGTGGTTGCTTATCACTCCGCCTGTTCGCTTCAACACGGCCAGAAAATCACGCAGCTCCCCAAAGAATTGCTTTCCAAGACTGGATTCGTGGTGAAAGATATTCCCGAGAGTCATTTGTGTTGTGGTTCGGCGGGCACGTACAACATTCTCCAGCCTGACATCGCGACCAGATTGCGCGATCGGAAGGTCGCCAACATCGCTTCCGTCAAGCCGGACATGATCGCCGCGGGCAATATCGGCTGCATGGTGCAGATCGCCAGCGGAACGGAAGTCCCTGTGGTGCACACGATTGAACTTCTCGATTGGGCGACAGGCGGGCCCCGTCCTGCTCCGCACTGATCGGAGCCTGGAACGCCGGTCGCGGGGCGCGTGATTGCTGGCCGAGCAGCGATCCGCACAACTGGAGGACGACCATGGCGAAAGACAAGAAGTCGAAGAAGAAGGACAAGGCCGACAAGAAGGCCGAGAAGTCCAAGACCAAGAAGAAGTCCAAACTGCTGCTGGCGAAGAAGGCCGGCAAGAAGGACGGCAAATCTGCCAAGGCGTCGGCCGCCAAGTCGAAGGCTAAATCCAAATCGAAGTCTGCAGCGGGCAAATCCGCAAAGAAGTCTGCCGCCAAGAGCGTCGCCAAAAAGCCGGCGACCAAAGCGAAGAAGACGGCCTCTGGCCGTTCTGCTGGCGTGAAGAAGGCGGCTCCCAAGCCAGGCGCTGGCAAGACATCGACAGCGAAAAAGCCGGCTGCGAAGAAGCCCGCCGCGAAGGTTCCTGCCACCAGCAAGACCGCTGCGAAACGCGCTGCCGGCGCTAAGCCGACAGCCAAGGCCCCGGCCAGGCCTGTCACGAAGTCGGCGCCTAAGTCGGCTCCGAAATCCGCACCGAAGTCCGCCGCGCCGCCGCGAGCGCCCGAGAAGGCTTCGACCAGGGCTGCGAAGAAGGCCAAGCCGGCTCCCAGTGCTGCGGAGGCTGCTGTCGAGCCGGTCGTAGAGGTGGCTCCGGCTCCGCCCGCCCCAGCCAAGCCGCGCAAGCCCCGCGCCAAGAAGCCGGCGCCGCCGCCCGTGGAGCCCGAGGCGTCGGTTCTGGAACCCGAACCTTCCCAAGCAGCCGAGGCCGATCACGAGGCCGATTCGGTCGAGGCTGCGCCAGCCGATCCGTTTCCTGCCGATGACGTCGCTGTAGCCGAGGACAATGAACCGGTGGAAACGCCGGCGTCGAGCGACTCGGTTGAAGCTCCGGGTGAGCCGGCAGCTCACAGCGCGGAATCGACCAGCGAGGAAGCAGCCAGAGACGAGGAGTTCGATCGGGCGGAGCAGGGCGAGCCGCGGTCCGATCCGGCGTAACCGAGCCCAGACGCCAGCACGGGCGACATGAATTGCCGAAGGCCGCGGTCCCAACCGCGGCCTTCGTCGTTGGGGGCCAAGGGTGTAGCCAAGCAGTCAGGGCTACGTGACCGACGGGCGCCCTGGCGAGTACCTCGTGGGCCGGACCGCAGCGTCCCCGTACCAGCGATTCGTTCCCGCGTAGTTCGATTTCGGCTTAGTCGAAAGTGTTGCTCGAGGAGCCGCAAACCGCGTTTCGCCTAGGACTCGTTCGCAATCAAGTGATCGAATTGCAACACTCCGCAACTACGAGTGGCTGAATGAGCCGGATTGCACAAAAAGTCGGCATCTGCATGTGTTTTTTGCTTCACGGTTCTCGCGTGGAGCCGCACATTGCCGTCACATTTGGTTTTGGCAGGTCGATGTCGCGTCCTTGAACTTCGGTCCGGCTGACTTGAAACGATGGGGATCAAAATGAAGAAGACAATCTTGTCGGTCGCGGCAGTGCTCGCAGTTGGCGTCGGTTCGGCCTCGGCGGCAGATCTGCCCGCCAAGATGTACACCAAGGCTCCGCCGGTGGTGGCGTTCAATCCGTGGGACGTGGCGTTCGGCACCTCGGTTTCGAGCGATTACGTGTTCCGCGGCATCACCCAGTCGAACCACCAGCCGTCGGTCAGCGGCTACATCGAGCCGCGCTACAACATCAATCCGGACCTGCAGATCTACGCAGGCGTGTCGGCCTCGAGCATCTCGTTCACCAACCGCGCCGCTGCTGAGATCGACGGCTACGTCGGTATCCGCCCGACCTTCGGTCCGGCCGCGTTCGACTTCGGCTTCTGGTACTATGGTTATCCGGGCGGCCAGTGCATCGACACGGTGCAGGGCGGCGGCAACTTGTGTCCGCTCGGGTCGAGCAGGATTGCCAACGGCAACGTGATGAAGAAGGACGTGTCCTTCTACGAATTCTACGGCAAGTTCAACTACACCTTCAACGACATGTTCACCGCTGGTGCCGCCGTGAACTATTCACCGGACTTCCTGCGCTTCGGTACCGATGGAACCTACGCCGCGGTGAACGCGAAGATCACCATGCCGGGCACCTTTTTCGGCACCAGCGGCATCGGCTCCTACATCTCGGGTGAGTACGGCCATCAGTGGCTCGGTACCACTGACGCCTTCTATGGTCCGTCCGTTTTGCCGGACTACAACACCTGGAACGTCGGCGTGGGCTTCACCTACAAGGTGTTTACCCTCGATCTGCGCTACACCGACAGCGACCTGTCGAAGGAAAGCTGCCAGCTAATCACCTCCGACTTCACCTCGGGTAACGGTACCACCTCAGGCTGGTGCGGCGCCCGCTTCGTCGCCAAGCTCTCGGCTGATGTGACGCTGGGCGCGCTGAAGTAAAGACAATCCCTTCCAAAGGGGCTGAGGGCGGCAGAGCGATCTGCCGCCCTTTTTGTTCGTCCATGCTGAGGCGTGAGAACGGATGATAGGCGAGCCGCCAGTCGGTGGCCCGCCTTTGTCGTGAGGCGTCAATCGTTCGGGCGCTTCCTTGCCAACAGCCTTTGCCGCGCATCATCCCGCCGCCGTTTGCTGGATGCGCCTGGATCTGGCGCCCCGCGCGTCCCGCGCGTTGCGGCGTTTCCGTCAGCTCCCCGCCAGTCCCACGACCGGCTCGGCTGGCTTGACCCGGTGCTGCAAAGTGAAGCCGGTGCCGGTGCGCGAAAGCATTGCGCCTTGCTGATGAAACGCCTCCAGTGTCGAGCGGTGGCCGATGGAGACGATCGTGGTGCCCGGTAGCTTGCGGTCGAGCAGCTCGTACAGCGCCGCTTCCGACGGCTCGTCGAGGGACGCGGTCGCTTCGTCCAGGAACAGGTATTGCGGGGCGTGCAGCAGGGCGCGGGCGATGCCCAGCCGTTGTTGCTCGCCGAGCGACAACGTTCGATTCCAATGGCCGTGCTGATCCAGCCGGTCCGCCAGCGCCGGCAGCCCGACCTCGCGCAACACTTCGGCCACTTGGGCGTCGCTGAACGAACCGGCCCCCGCCGGATAGACGATCGCGGCGCGCAGCTCGCCGACCGGGAAGTACGGCCGCTGTGGCAGCATCATCAGCGTTGCATTGGCGGGAATCGCGATCGAGCCCGAGCCGAACGGCCAGATCCCGGCGATCGCCCGGAACAGCGTCGATTTGCCGGCGCCCGAGGGACCGACGATCAGGGTGCGATCGTTGCCGCCGAGCGTAAAGCCATCGGCGCTCATCAGCGGCGATCCGGTCGGCAGCGTCAGACTCAGATCCTTCAGTTCGATCGCGTTCACGGAGGAGGGCGTCCGCACCACCCCGGGATTGTCGCGCCGTGCCGCAGCCGCCTCGATCGCGCGTTCAAATCCTTCGAGCCGCTGCATGATGGACTGCCACTCCGCCAAGGTGCGGTAGGCCGAGATGAAGAACGACAGTGAGTCCTGCACGCTGCTGAAAGCGGAAACGGTCTGCATCATGCCGCCGAGCTGCACTTTTTGGGCGAAATACGCCGGCGCCACCAGAATGTAAGGGAAGATCACCGATGCCTGCGAGTAGCTGGCGGTGAATGCGGTCAGTCGCTTGGTGCGGACCATGATCCGCATGTAGTTGCCGACGATGTGGCCGAACCGTTCGGACAGTTTGCCGCGCTCGGCGGGTTCGCCGCGCAGCAGGGCGATCTGCTCGGCGTTCTCGCGCGCCCGGACCAGATTGAAGCGAAAGTCGGCTTCGTAACGTTGTTGTTGGAAGTTGAGGCCGACCAGCGGCGAGCCGATCCAATGCGTCAGGGCGGTGCCGACCACGGCGTAGATCAACGCGCCCCACACCAGATAGCCGGGGATCGGAATGCTATGGCCGAACATATGCAGCGGCGCTTCGTCCGACAGGCCCCATAGAATCACCACGAACGACGCCAGCGTCACCACCGCATTGAGCAGGCCGATCCCGAGCGCCAATGTGCGGTCGATGAAGAGCTGCGTATCTTCGGCGATACGCTGGTCGGGGTTATCGGCGGCATCGCCGGTAAGCTGCATCTGGTAGTGGTTGGCGTCGTGCAGCCATCCGCCGAGATAGCGCTCGGTCATCCATTTGCGCCAGCGAATCTGGAGCCACTGGTTGAGGTAGAGTTGGTACACCTTGAGGGCGATCCAGATCGTCGCCAGAACGCAGAAGTAGATGATCTGGTAAGTGAAGACGTCGTAGTTGCGCTCCTGCAGCGCGTTGTAGAACACGTTGTTCCAGCGGTTGAACATCACCGTGAGTCCGACGACGGCAAGTTCGATGACGACGACCGCCGCGAGCAGTCCGCGGCCCATCCATTTGTCTTCGGCATTGAAATACGGCACGGCGATCCGCCAGGCGGTCGCCAAGGTGGTTCGAATAGCGTTCACTGGAAAGGGTCTCCGGGTAGGAGGCTCCGCCATGCGGAGGCCTTGGACGGAACTTGCAGGTCAATCACCCACGGTCAGATGTCGCGCCCTCTTGTCGCACCCTAGCACCGCGCTCGGTGCGAGCGAGTCGCAGGCAAGCGAGTTCGCGTGTTTGTGAGCGGGCGATACGAGCTGTGATCGGGCGCAAGGCCGTCTGGTCAAGGCAGGGTGGTTCGCACTATAGCCTGCGGGCCAGAGGCGGGGCGGGCGGCGTTCGGTCCGCTCGTCCGCCACCTTCAGCGTCGCGCGCGCAAGCCCGAGCGCGGCGCGCCCCGAGCCATCGCCGAGGTATGATGCGAACCCTTTCCCTGATGCGAGTTGCCGTGCTCGGCGCGGCGATCCTGTCCGCCGCGACCTCTCCGGCGCCGGCGCAATCCGACCAGGAATTCCCGTTCGGCCTGGAGGTGACGCTGGACGCGCCGCCGAAGCCGGGGTCGAAACGGATTCCGAATCTGGAAATCGACGACAAGGGCAGCGTGCGGCTGGAGCTGTGGTGCAAAGGCGGCACCGGGCAATTCTCGGTCGCGGGCAACACCGTGATCTTCGTGCCGGGGACGATTGAGGATCGCAATTGTCCGCCGGATCGCGCTCAGGCGGACGACGCGCTGGTCGCGGCGCTCGCGGCGGCGACGACCTGGAGCCGGCGGGGGGATGTGGTCAACTTCGCCGGTCCGCAGCCATTGCGGTTCCGGCTCAACACGAATTAACGCTGCGGCTGATCCTGCAGGATCAGCTCGGCGCATTCCGCCGCCGCCTGCACCACGCCGCTGTAGCCGCCGATCCCAGCATAGGCGGAGGCGCGATACAGGCCGGGCAAAGCGGTGCGCGGCGAGCGGTAGGGCGCATCGGACTGCGGCAGCAGCGGCGCGAAGCCGTAGACCGCGCCCTGCGGGGCGCCGAGATATTGCTGCACCGAGAAGGCGGTGTTGAACGCTGCGGCGGTCACCGCACCGGCGAGGCCGGGATAGCTGCGATCGAGATGGGCCAGCAGCGCTTGCTGCCAGCGTCCGCGCTTGGCCCGATAGGTGTCCTGGTCGAGGCCATCCCAGTTCGTTACCCGATCCGGACCGACCACCGACAGCACGTAAGGCGGCGACGGTACGCGGGAATCGATCGCCGTGTAGTCGGCGATCGCCAGCGGCGGCATCCGCGCGCCCGGCTCGTCGGCCATCAGCATCTTGGCCTCGGCATAGGACGCCAGCGTCGTCATCCAGTCCGGGAGCAATTGCGTCGCGTAGCTGCTGACGCCGAATTCGCGCGGCGGCTTCGACAGACCGAGGGTGAGCGCGAACAGGGACAGCGACGGTGCGCGTTCCGCGTAGCTGGCCGTGAGGAGCTGCGCCTGGTGTTCGGGCAGTTGGCTCGCCAGCGTTGCCGGTGCGGCATTGCCGATCACGATGCTCGCTTCGACGGTCTGCGGGTCGCTGCCGTCGCGCATGGTGTGGGTCACGCGATGGGCTGCGCCGGGATCTTGCATCACGACGCCGGAGACGGTGCGACGGAGCAAGACTTCGCCGCCGGCCTTGCGGACCGCCCGCGCCAGCGCACTCGACAGCCTTTGCGAGCCGCCCTGAACGAAGCGTGCGCCGCTGAGCAGGAAGCTGCCCTGCACCATCGCGAACGGCACCCACCACAGCGCGGCGATATCGTCGTGCACATAGGACAGATTGCCCGCGAGCGCGAACTTCACGGCTTCGTTGTCGCCGAACAGCGCCTGTAGTTTTTCACCGAGCGAGGCCCGCCAATCCGGGAATGACGGCGCGAGTGCCATCACCGCATCGAGTCCGCCATCGCCGAGCGTGCCGGCGAGCCGTTCCAGGTCGCCGAGCCACTGCGTTATTCCGGCGCTCGCGCTCGGAAACCGGCGGATCAATGCGTCGCGGGCGGCAGCGAATTCGTCGGGGAGCGTGAACGGATCGCCGACTGGGCCGCCGCGCATTTCATACAGCGCGCCGGCCGGAATCCACTGTACCGCGTCGAGCACGCCGGCGCGGAGCAAGGCGCGGTGCTTCGGATCGCGGACGTGCTGCGGGTTGCCGGTAATATGCAGTGAGCCTTCGACAAACAATTCGCCGGCCTTGTAGCTCGACGCCGCGCCGCCCACCGAGTTGCCGCGCTCGATCACCAACACCTTGCGGCCTTCGCGGGCCAGGATCGCGCCCGCAGTCAGGCCGCCGAGCCCGGCGCCAATTACCACTGCATCAAAGCGCGTCATTCAGTCGATCATCCTGCCGTCAACGGGAAGCGCTTCATTGCCGCATTGCAGCGGCATGTCAAATCGCGGTTCCAGCACTCGGACGGATGGGCCGATCGCGATGACGCTATTGCCAGGTCGAGCTCTCGGAATCCCAACGCTGGCCCTTGAGTTCCTTTGCCAGTGCCGGGACTGCGCCGCCGTCGCTGCGCGGTTCGGATTCTTCCTCGCCGGTGGCGTCGTCGTTCAGGTTGAGCCGGGGCGGAGTGTTTTCGTCGACGGTGGTGTCGCTCGGGCTGCTGAGCCACAGCATCAGCTTGTCGCTACCGCCCGGCTTGTCGGCGCTCACGAGCGCTTCGACAGTAATGACCTCGGTGAGCTGCAGCGCCGGGAAGGTGTCGCTCGGCCGCTTGAACGTCATCTTCAGCCGGCCGGTGACCTCGTCCCAATTGGCCGAGGCCAGCTTGGCCTCCAGTGTCTGCGCCAGCGTTGCGGTGACCGTGGACGCGATCTTGGCGCGATCGATCTTGCCACCCTCGCGCCAGCCGGCGGCCGGGAACAGGATGGCTCGATCCATGTCGACGACGCCGTTGGTCCAGCCTGCAGCCGAAACGCCGGGAAACGCCTTGGCCTTGGCGATCACCGCGGCCGCGCGTTCCGGGTCGACGCTGAGATTGATCACCAACTTGCCGGCCCGCAGCGCGTCGCAGCCGATGCTGAGGCTGGACAGAGACACTTCGACGTTCTCGGTCTTCAGCGTCTTGAGGAAGTCCGACGCGGCCTCGAGCGCGACCCGGACGCCGACCGCTTCCGGAGAGACTGCGGTGAAGTCCTTCGGCGCTTGAGCGATGCTCTCATCGGCCGATTGGGTTTCCTCGAATTCCTTTTCGCTGAGGTCGGAATTGTCGGTCGAATTGATCTCGTGGGTCGCGGTTCCGATGCCGACCACGCCCTTGAAGTCGAAGGTCTCGCCGTTCGGCTTCTGCTGCAGGTTGACCGATACCGGGGTCTTGCTGCCGAGCGTCTGGCTGGTACCGGTCAGGCTCTGGCCGTTCGCCGTCAGGTTGACGACGAAGCGCTCCTTGCGATCGGAATCCTTGGTCGGCGAGAAGCACACGTCGAGCACGGCCGATGTCGCGTTTTTGCCCTGCCTCGTCTCCTTCAGCACCACATCGGCTCCGTCGATGAAGCCGTCGAGATTGGCGAAGTAGCGGGTCTCGGTCGCCGTCGGCGTCGCTTTCGCGGCAGACTTGCCCTGGGCCAAGGCAAGGTCGGTCGCTGGCAGCAGCGCCAGCAGGCTGATCAGGAGCGCGCGCATCGGATGATTCCTCGCAGGATGTCAGGTCTTGAGTGTTGTTTGATTCGAACTGGACCGAACGATGGCCTGAGTAGCAGATCGCCTGCGCTTCGCCAAAAGTCATGCGGGGAGGGGGCGGAGGCGGCAATCTGCCGCCGTGCCGCACACACAGCCGTCATCCCCACGCATGCGGGGATCCAGTATCGCAGAGAGCTCGTTGGTCATCGGAGGTGCTCTGGAATACTGGGGCGCCCGCTTTCGCTGGCGATAACGGGAGAGGGTGTCGTGGCGCTGTGCTCTGCCGTCCTGTGAATTGGAGCGCCGACGTTACGCCAAAAAAACAAGGCCGCCCGGAGGCGGCCTTGCGTGATCGATAGTGCGTGCGAGAGAGCCGGGCTTAGAAGCCCATGCCGCCCATTCCGCCCATGCCACCGCCCGGCGGCATCGCCATCGGGGCTTCGGCCTTCGGCAGCTCGGCGACCATCGCTTCGGTGGTGACCAGCAGCGAGGCGACCGAGGAGGCGTCCTGCAGCGCGGTGCGCACGACCTTGGCCGGATCGACGATGCCCTTGGCGAGCATGTCGACATACTCTTCGCTCTGGGCGTCGAAACCGAAGGTCTCGGTTTTGTTCTCGAGGATCTTGCCGACCACGATCGAGCCTTCGACACCGGCGTTCTCGGAGATCTGGCGGATCGGAGCTTCGAGCGCCTTCAGCACGATGTTGATGCCGGCCTGGACGTCCGGATTGTCGTTGCTGATGCGGCCGACGGCCTTCTTGGCGCGCAGCAGAGCGACGCCGCCGCCCGGCACGATGCCTTCCTGCACCGCGGCGCGGGTCGCGTTGAGCGCGTCCTCGACACGGTCCTTCTTCTCCTTGACCTCGACCTCGGTCGCGCCGCCGACGCGGATCACCGCGACGCCGCCGGCGAGCTTGGCCAGACGCTCCTGCAGCTTCTCACGGTCGTAGTCCGAGGAGGTCTCCTCGATCTGCGCCTTGATCTGCGACACGCGGGCCTCGATCTCCGGCTTCTTGCCGGCGCCGCCGACGATGGTGGTGTTCTCCTTGTCGATCACCACCTTCTTGGCGCGGCCGAGCATCTTCAGCGTCACGGTCTCGAGCTTGATGCCGAGGTCTTCCGAGATCAGCTGACCGCCGGTCAGGATCGCGATGTCTTCCAGCATCGCCTTGCGGCGATCGCCGAAGCCCGGCGCCTTCACGGCCGAAACCTTGAGGCCGCCGCGCAGGCGGTTGACCACCAGGGTGGCGAGCGCTTCGCCTTCGACGTCCTCGGCGATGATCAGCAGCGGCTTGCCCGACTGCACCACCGCTTCGAGCACCGGCAGCATCGACTGCAGGCCCGAGAGCTTCTTCTCGTGCAGCAGGATGTAGGCGTCGTCGAGTTCGACGGTCATCTTCTCGGCGTTGGTCACGAAGTAGGGCGACAGGTAGCCGCGGTCGAACTTCATGCCTTCGACGATGTCGACTTCGGTATCGAGCGACTTGTTCTCTTCGACCGTGATGACGCCTTCGTTGCCGACCTTCTGCATCGCCTGGGCGATCATCTTGCCGATCGGCGCGTCGCCGTTGGCCGAGATGGTGCCGACCTGGGCGATTTCAGCCGAAGAGGCGACCGGCTTGGCGCGCTTCTGGATGTCCTTGACCACGGCCGCGACCGCGATCTCGATGCCGCGCTTCAGGTCCATCGGATTCATGCCGGCCGCAACGGCCTTGGCGCCCTCACGGACGATCGCCTGGGCCAGCACGGTGGCGGTGGTGGTGCCGTCGCCGGCGAGGTCGTTGGTCTTCGAGGCCACCTCGCGCACCATCTGCGCGCCCATGTTCTCGAACTTGTCCTCGAGCTCCACTTCCTTGGCGACGGTAACGCCGTCCTTGGTGATGCGCGGCGCGCCGAAGCTCTTCTCGATCAGCACGTTCCGGCCCTTCGGGCCGAGCGTGACCTTGACGGCGTTGGCGAGCACGTCGACACCGCGCAGCATGCGGTCGCGGGCATCGCCGGAGAATTTCACGTCTTTAGCAGCCATTCATTCGCTCCTGATGTCTCGATACTGTCGCGATGCGGCTCAGCCGACCACGCCCATGATGTCCGACTCCTTCATGATCAGGAGTTCTTCGCCGTCGAGCTTGATCTCGGTGCCCGACCACTTCCCGAACAGCACGCGGTCGCCGACCTTGACGTCGATCGGGGTCAGCTTGCCGGTTTCGTCGCGGCCGCCCGGGCCCACGGCGACGACCTGACCTTCCTGCGGCTTCTCCTTGGCGGAGTCCGGGATGATGATGCCGCCCTTGGTCTTGGTTTCGGCGTCGATGCGCTTCACCACCACGCGGTCATGGAGAGGACGAAAATTGAGCTTAGCCATGGGCTGTCCTGTGCTGTTACTGAAGGGGCTCGGTGTTCGAGTGCCTGTTCGTGATCCGCGGCTCGGGTTGCGTCCGCGTGTTGGCAGTCGTGCTTCGAGAGTGCTAATTGTGGGCTCGGAATATGGCTTGATGCTTGTTCTGTCAAGCTGAGGGCTTAAGAGCTTGGTGATGTCGCTGTAAGATGCTCCGGCCGCCAGACCGGGGCACCGACATGAACGGTGTGACCGCATTGCCTGCTGGGGCGTTTTGCGGTTGTCTGGCGCAAGGGGCACGCGGGGCGTTCGCTCGGGGAGAAATCATGTTCAATTCACGCAACGCACGCGCGTCGCTCAATCTGGGTATGGCGTCGCTGATGGCGCTCGGTCTCGGCGCGTGCGGCAGCATGGGAGGCGGCTTCAGCCTCGGCGGTTCGCAGCCGGCTGCGGTGCAGGAACCGGCGCCCCCGCCGGACCTGCCGGCCACCATTCGTTCGGAAGAGATTGTCGGTCGCTGGGGCCTGGCGTCGTATCTCAATCCGTCCGATCGCGCCCGCACCGAGAAGGCTGCGCTGGCACAGTGCAAGAACCCTTACGTGATCGGCGCCGGTCCGACTGGGGGCGTGATCATGCATCTGGCCGACCAGGCGACCCCGCAGGAACTGCGGTTGAAGGGCTCGCAGAGCGGCAAGAACTATATCGGTCCGGCTGGTCCAATCACCGACCAGGATCGCGAGGTGATCTCGTTCGACGGCCGGGTGATGATCACCCGCTTCGTCGACAAGGACGCCGCCACCCGCTACGGCAACATGGTCTATGTCCGCTGCGCCCCGCGCGCCTGACCCTGCCGCAACCAACAAGATCGGGTCGAACCTGACGCCATGACGACATGACCGCGCTGCGGAGACTTGCGCTCGGACCGGAACGCGCGGTCGGCGTTCTCGCGGTCACCCAGATCCTGTGCTGGGGCATGCTGATCTATCCGCCGGTGCTGACCATGCCGTACCTCGCCAAGGCGCACGGCTGGTCGCTGGCGTTCGGCATGTCGGGGTTTTCGCTGGCGCTGGTGATTTCCGGGATCCTGTCTCCGGTCATCGGCGGCTTGATCGATCGTCACGGCGGCAATCTGGTGATGGCGCCCGGCGCGCTCGCCGGCGCTCTCGGCATGGTGCTGGTCGCCAGCACCGACTTGTGGCCGGTGTACTTCATCGCCTGGGCGCTGCTCGGCGTTGCGATGGCGACCAACCTGTACGATCCGGCATTCGCGACGCTCGCCCGTTTGTTCGGTGCCACCGCGCGTCGGCAGATCACCTTCGTCACCTTTGCCGGCGGCTTCGCCTCGACGGTGGGGTGGCCGGCGACGCATCTGCTGCTCGAAACCGTGGGCTGGCGCGGCACCTATTTCACTTTTGCCGCCGTGCTCGCCTGCGTAGTCGCGCCGCTGCATGGGTTGGCGCTGCCGCGCAAGGCAGCGCCGGCGGCCACGGCACCGGGCCCGACCTCGCATCTGATGCCGGCCGAACCGCTGCGTCCGGAAGGGCGGCCGTTCGTGCTGATCGCGACCGCGTTCGCGATCTACGCCTTGATGCTGTCGGGGGTGACGTCGAATCTGCTGGCGATGTTCCAGCGCGGCGGACTGGATGCCGGAACCGTGGTGACGCTCGGCGCGCTGTTCGGCCCGTCCCAGGTCGTCGCCCGGCTCGCGGACTTCCTGCTCGCCGGTCGCACCCATCCATTATGGATCGCACGCGGGGCGGTGGGGCTGATGGCGTGCTCGTTTGCGATGCTGGCGTTCGCCGGACCGTCGGTGCTGGTCGCCGGGGTCTTCTGCGTCGCGTTCGGCGCCGCCAACGGCGTGATGACGATCGCGCGAGGCAGTCTGCCGCTGCTGATGTTCGGACCGCAGGGCTACGGACGGGTGATCGGCCGCATCGCGCGGCCGGCGCTGTTCGTGCAGGCTTCGGCGCCGTTTATCGTGGCCGCGGCGGTCGAGCGCTTTTCCGACGCCGCCGTGGTCGAGGTCGGGATGGTCTGCGCGCTCGCGGCGCTCGGCTGTTTCCTGGCGCTGCAGCCGCCCCGCGCCGCGGAACGGCGCTGAGGCGTCAGCCTGGGATCAGTTGAACAGCGCGTCGATGTCGTCCTGCGAGGCATGGCCGCTCTCGCCCAGCGCGCGGGGCCCGTTGAGCAGCTTGGCGTCGTCGTCCCGGGTGTCGACCACCGGCGGTGCGTGCGACTTGATCTCGTCGACGCCGCCCCAGATCTCCATCATCGCCACGATGTGATGCTCGATGAACTTCATCGTATTCATCACCTTGCTGATGCGCTGGCCGGTGAGGTCCTGGAAGTTGCAGGCCTCGAAGATCGAGATCACCCGCTCCTGGATCTCGTCGCTCAGCGCCTGCTGCTGATCGGCCGAGTTCACCTTGCCGAGCGCGGTCGCCGCCTGGTCGATCGCTTCGGCGGCTTCCAAAATCTGCTGAGTGGCTTCTTCGGTGCCGCCGACGACTGCGCCGAGTTCGCCGTTGACCTTGGCCATCTCTTCGCCGCTGAAGCTCTTGGAGTGCAGCACCGCGATCTCGCGCTTGGTCTGGTCGATCGCGTTGTGGATCAGGTCGAGCTCGACCTTCAGCTTCTCGCACTGCTCGACTTGCGCCTTGTAGCTGGCGAGCAGCGCCTTGGCTTCCGCGGCCTCCGCGGCGAGCGACGCATCGATCTCCTGCTTGCTGCCGGACTCGCCGGCGGCGACCGGGTGCACGCCGTTGACGATCTGAGCACGGATCGCGCGCAGCTCGGCCATCAGGTCACGGTTGGTCGGGCCAGCCTCGAATTCGATCGGTGCGAGCATCGGCGCTGCTCCTAGCGTCAGTTCTTCAATGCGAAAGCGCTTACGTGGAAGTGACATCGGCTGATCCCGTGAGTTGCTACCAACCCCTCCTACAGCGATCTCTTTAACGACGGGTTGAGCGCCGGAACCGGCTTCGTTTCAACTAACAGCCGCGCACACACGCCGCGTTAACCATGAGCCAGTGCCGTTCATCGAAAATAAACGCTGACGACGGGAATTGCCGTCTGGCAGCGACGTGGTGAATCGAAACCTGCCCCGCGTTTACCAAACCGATCCAGTTTTGGTTTCTGATCCGTTGCGTTCACCGCCGCATCTTCGGCGCATCCACGACGAAACAGTGCAGAGTACGTCGATGTTCACCAAAACCACCCTTGCATTGCTGACCAGCGTGTCCTGTCTCGCCGCCGGTTATCATCCTGCCGTCGCACAGGAATTCTCTTCCGAACCGGAGCCCGCAGTGATCTATGCGTCGCCGCGACCGGCGCCGGTGCGCGCCGCTTACGCCGAGCGCTCGAATCTCGGCGGCGGCTTCATCGAGTTCCTGTTCAGCGATGGCGAGCCGCCGCCGTCCTCGCGCTATTACCGGCGAGAACCGGCCTACGAGGCGCGTCCCGAGTACTTGCCGGCCGCCCCGCAATCGATGCCGGAGCAGGAGGCGGCGATCGAGCCCGCTCGCCCCGAGTTCGACCCGCGCTATGAAAAGCAACTGGTTGATTACCATGGCGCCGAAAAAGCCGGCACGATCGTGATCGATACCCCGAACAAGTTTCTCTATCTGGTGCAGGGCGACGGCAAGGCGCTGCGCTATGGCGTCGGCGTCGGCCGCCCCGGCTTCACCTGGTCGGGCGTGAAGACGATCACCGCCAAGCGCGAATGGCCGGCCTGGACGCCGCCGAAGGAAATGCTGGCGCGCCGTCCCGATCTGCCGCGCCATATGGAAGGCGGGCCGGCCAATCCGCTCGGCGCCCGGGCGATGTATCTCGGCTCATCGCTGTACCGTATCCATGGTTCGAACGAGCCGTGGACGATCGGCACCAACGTCTCCTCCGGCTGCATCCGGATGCGCAATCAGGATGTCATCGACCTGTACGGCCGCGTCGGCGTCGGAACGAAGGTGGTGGTGATCTGAGCGCCGCGCGCGATTAGCTGAGCATCGAACGACAACGGCCGCCCACTGGGCGGCCGTTGCGTATTGCCGGATGCCGGCAGGCGTCAGGCGAAGTCGCTGTCGCCACCGCCGCCGCCAAAGTCGTCGGAATCCATGTCCATGTCGTCATGGTCGTAGCCGGCATCGGCGACCTGGTCATAGTCGTTGTTGTTCTGATCCATCATGCCGTAGCGCGAGCCGTCGTTGACGCCGCCGCTCTGCGAGCCGATGTCGCCGAGGCCGGCCTGCTGCGCAAGGTTGCCGCCGGAGGAGTCGCTGCTGCCCCACGGACTCTGCAGGCCACCGCCCAATCCGCTCTGGTCGGCGAGGCTCTGATGCGATCCGCCGCCCATCATCCCGCGGATGCTGGAAAGCAGCAGCGAGCCGCCGACCATGCCGGCTGCCGCCGCTGCCGCAGTGCCGAGAAACGATCCGCCGCCACCGCCCATCGGCGATCCGCCGCCGAACGGTCCGCTTTGCGGCGGCTGTCCATAGGGGCCTTGTTGCGCTTGCGAATAAGGTGGTGCCGAGGATTGCTGGCCGATCACCTGACCGGTGTTCCAGGCCGGTCGGCCGGCAGTGCCGGGCGCTGGAACGTTCGGCACCGAGCCACGCGGTGACTGGCTTTGGCCGAAGAAGGTGTCGCGCATCGAATCCAGGAATCCGCCGCGCTCGTGCGACTGCGGCGCTTGATCGGATTCCAGTTCCTGAATGCGTTCGTGGGCTCGCTTCAGCGCTTCGTCCTGCAGCAGCACCGTCTGGACCAGCCCGTAGATCGCATTCGGCGCGATTCGCAGTCCTTGCGAAATCGCTGCGGCCGCTTCGGGATCGCGTGGGGTGGCTTCGAGGCGGGCGAGCCGTTCGAACAGATCGTCCACAAGCTGGCGTTCCTGCGGTGTCATCATGACCTCCCTGAGCATCGCTCGAACCTGCGCCCCGGCGCTCGCCGGCGGCGATCGCAGGCGCGGGTGTGGTCAAATCTAGGGAACCTTTGGGCGGCAGTAAGTCCGTGCCCGGATTAAATTTCCGTAGGAGACAAAACGGCTCCGGTCGCGGCCTGCGGTGGCGCGGCGGCCAGGCTGACCTGACGCATTGCCAGTAGTTCGGCGAAGCGATCCGAGCCCAGATAGGCGTATTCGCGTTCGCGCTGATCGGTGAACGGATCGAGCGCGACCAGCGTCTCGTCGACGATCCCGGGGTGGCACATCACCAGCCCGCCGTCCGACAGGTCATCGAGGAACGATCCCATCAGTTTGTCGAAGTCGGTCTCGCGCAGGAAGTCGTAGGCGCCAGCGAAGCTCGGATTGTAGCCGATGCCGGCGGCCCGCGCGCGCGCGCGGAAGGTCGCGCTGAGCGCGTCGAGCAGCAGCGGCTTCGGATTGCCTAGCCGCCGCGCCATCGGCACGCTGCGCCCGCACTGCCGCACCCAGGCCTGCGGCGCCAGCGCCTTCACCGCACCGAGAAACGCGTCGCGCACCTGCGGAAACAACTGCACATGCTGGTGCCCGTCGACGTAGTCGGGCGTGCGGCCGAACCGTTCGGTGAAGGCTTCGATCTGTGCGCTCAGTTCGGTGGTGATCACCTGGCGGTCATGGCGGCGCAGCAACGTGCCGCGCAGCTTGCGACCGAGCGGCAGAAACTGGCCGCCGTTCAGCGGCTGATAATGCATCGTCAGCGGCGCGAACGGCGCAGTCAGCGTTGCGTGCAGTCCGATCGCGGCGTTGGGATTTGCCGCAGCCGCGTTCATCAGCGCGACGGCGTCGTCGCGACTGATCGCGGGGCCGACCATCATCACCGAGGTGGCGTTGATGCGACCGCGTTCGATCAGATCGCAGATCGCGCGGTTGACCCCGGGGCTTATGCCGTAATCGTCGGCGACCAGCCAGATCCGGCGCTGGGCAGATTCGCTCATTCGGCCGCGGACCGCTTCGCCGGATCGGCGCCTGCATCGGGCTCGGCCTGCTTCACGGTGTGCTCGGCGACGAAGTAGATCGGCCGCGCTTTCATCTCGGACAGGATCTTGCCGATGTACTCGCCGACGATGCCGATCATCAGAAGCTGCACGCCGCCGATCGTCATCATCCCGACGATGATCGACGGATAGCCGGGCACCGATTTTCCATCGATCCAGGTCTCCCAGAGAATCGACAGCCCGAACAGGAAGGCGCTGATCGCCAGCGCGACGCCGAGCAGGCTGGCGATCCGCAGGGGGGCCACCGAGAACGAGGTCAGCCCCTCGATCGACAGCCCGATCAGCCGCGCGGTCGAGAACGTGCTGAAGCCGTGCGAGCGCGGCTCGGGTTCGTAATCGACCCGCTTCTGCCGGAACCCGATCCAGCTCGCCAGGCCCTTGAAGAAGCGGTTGCGTTCGGGGAGCTGCCGCAGCGCCTGGGCGGCGCGCGGCGACAGCAGACGGAAGTCGCCGGCGTCTTCCGGGATCTTCTGCCGCGCCCCCCAATTGATCAGCGCGTAGAATCCGCGCACCGCGGTGCGGCGCAGCGCCGGTTCGTTGTCGCGATGGGCCTTGGCGGTGTAGACGACGTCGTAGCCGTCGTCGATCCAATGCGCCACCAGCGTTTCGACCAGTTCTGGGGCGTGCTGGCCGTCGCCGTCCATGAACAGAACGGCGCCGCGGCGGGCATGGTCGAGCCCGGCCATCAGCGCGGCTTCCTTGCCGAAATTGCGCGACAGCGACACCACCTGGACGTCGAGCATGGTGGCCGGCAGATTGCGGGCGATGCTGAGTGTGGTATCGGCGCTGCCGTCGTCGACATACACCACCTCGCAGGCGAGACCGTAGCGCTGCCGCAACGTGGCGGCGAGCGTGATCAGCCGGCCGTGCAGCGCCTGCAGCCCGCCCGCCTCGTTGTAGGCAGGAACCACGATGGACAGGCCCTGTGCCGCGGCGGCTCCCGCTTCGGTGGACAGACCCGAGACGTCACTCCCAAGCATCATCGATCGCTTCCGGCCCGCACGCGCCTTGTTTGTCTGCTGCTGATTATATGGTGGTTCCGCACGCCGACGCCACCACGGCGCGGCGCGCCGGCATTATTGCTGCAGGAACGCTGCAAGTTTGCTGAACAGCGGGTTTTCCTTGTCGAACACGTAGTCCAGCGCAGCCACCGACACGGTGTCTGCGCCATGCTGCCGCAGGAAGCTGCCGAGCGCGTAGATTTGCGCCGGCGGACAGTGCAGCGTCAGCATGCCCGACGAGGTCGGGCCGCCGAACGGCGACACCACGCTGAACCGGCTGTGGGCTTCGGCGAGCAGCGCGTCGTTGCAGCCTTTGAAGCGGGTGCGGACTTCCTTGTACTTGCCGGCGCGGGCGCGCGAAGCGATGTGATCGAGGATCACGCGCGCGGTTTCGCGGTTCGCCTCGCTCCAGTCGGCTTCGCGGGAGGCCACGAGATTGGCTTGGCTGCGCAGCATCACGCCGTCGTCGAGCACCTTCAGGCCGTTGGCGGCGAGCGTCGCCCCAGTGGTGGTGATGTCGACGATCATCTCGGCGGTGCCGACCGCAGGCGCGCCTTCGGTGGCACCGGCGCTTTCGACAATGCGGTAGTCAACGACGTTGTGCGCCGCGAAGAAGCCGCGCGTCAGGTTGATGTACTTGGTGGCGACCCGCATCCGCCGGTTATGCTGGGCGCGGAAACCGGTGGTGACGTCGTCAAGGTCGGCCATGGTGCGGACGTCGATCCACGCCTGCGGCACCGCGACCACCACATTGGCGTAGCCGAAGCCGAGGCCGTCGATCAGCAGGACCCGCTTGTCGGCATCGGTGATGCTCTCGCGGACCAGATCTTCGCCGGTGACGCCGAAATGCACCGAGCCGCGGGCGAGATTGGCGGCGATTTCGCTGGCCGAGAGATACGCCACCTCGAGATTGTCGAGGCCCGCAATGGTGCCGCGATAATCGCGCGCACCGCCCGACTTGCTCAGCGTCAGCCCGGCGCGGGCGAAGAACGCTTCGGCGTTTTCCTGCAGGCGGCCCTTGGACGGAACCGCGAGAACGAACGGCGCGCTCATGCGGCACCTCCGGCGCTGGTCTGTTTCATCGCCTCGATCCAGATCGAGAAGCCGACCGCGGGGATCGGCGAGGCGGCGCCGAGCTGGCTCATCAGCCCGTCGTAGCGGCCGCCGGCGACCAGCGGCTCGTCGCCGTTGCCGGCGCGGTGCACCTCGAATTCGAAGCCGGTGTAGTAATCGACGCCGCGGCCGAAGGCGGTGGAGAACCGGACCTTGCCGAGGTCGATGCCGCGGTCGGCCATGAAGCCGATCCGCGCTTCGAACTGATCGATCGCGGAATCGATCGCCAGCTTGGCGTCGGCGGCGAGCGCGCGCAGCGCCTTCAGCGCCTCGTTCGGGGCGCCGCTGATGGCGAGGAAGCGCTTGATCTTGTCGAGCGCGTCGCGCGGCAGCGCGCCGCTCTTCAGGGTCGATTGTTCGAGGAAGCGGTCGGCGATCTCGGCGACCGAGCGGCCTCCGAGGTTGGTCGCGCCGGCGATCGACATCAGGTCGGTGACCAGCGCCAGCGCCGCCTTGCGGTCGGAGCCGGCGAGCGCGGCAAGCACGCCCTCGTATTCGTTGCTGGTCGAAGGCGCCAGCGTCAGCCGCTCCAGATCCTGCGCCAGGCTGGCCTTGCGGTGGAAGTCCTTCATCAGCCGCCGCCGCCACACCGGCATCAGGTCGAGCGCGTCGATCAGCGCCGCGAACAGTGCGACGTCGCCGGTCCGGACATCGACCTCGCCGGCGCCGAGCGCGACGGTGGCGCCGAGCGCCAGCGCCAGCATTTCGGCATCGGCCGCGGCGCGGTCCTGCCGGCCGAACAGCTCGATCCCGGCCTGCAGGAATTCACTCGGCTTGCCGCCGCGCTGGCGGAACACCGGCCCGAGATAGCAGAAGCCGAGCGGTTGCCCGGCGGCCTGTGATGCGAGGTAGTCGCGCGCCACCGGGATCGTCAGATCGGGGCGCAGGCACAGCTCCTCGCCGCTGGCGTCGGTGGTCAGGTAGAGGCTTTTGCGGATGTCCTCGCCCGACAGGTCGAGGAATGGTTCGGCGGGCTGCAGGATCGGGGGCGTGGCCTGGGCATAGCCGGCCTCGGCGAAGGATTGCAGCAGCGCCTCCGCCCACGCGGCGGATCCGGTCGCGCGAGCGGCGGCGGTCTTGATCATGATCGGTCAGTCCTGCGGTCCCGGGCAGGGAGGGTGGAACAGAAAACGTTGGTCGGCGCAGCCCTTAACACGGGTGGATGACAGATTCGACCGTCATCCGCCGGGTGGCCGGCGAGGCGGGGGCGCCAATGGTCGAACATTACCTAATTACCCTTCCAATCGCCCATCACCGCTTGAACCAGCGTCAGGGCTGCGACTGCTGCGGTATCCGCCCGCATGATCCGCGGGCCGAGCGCCAGCCGTAGGATGTCGGGCTGTTTCAGCAGCAGGGCGCGCTCCTCGGTGGAAAAGCCGCCCTCCGGCCCGACCAACAGATCGACGCCCTTGGCGGCCGCATTCCGCGCGGCCTGCAGCGCCGCGACCGGATCGGAGATCTCGGCGTCCTCGTCGCAGAACACCAGCAGCCGCTCCCCGCCGGCACGGCCGGCCAGGAAACGGTCCAGCCCGATCGGCTCGCCGACCTCGGCGAGGCTGAGGATGCCGCATTGCTCGGCGGCTTCGACCACATTGGCACGCATCCGCTCGGTGTTGAGCCGATGCACCTGGGTGTGCTGGGTGAGCACGGGCTGCAGCCGGCCAGCGCCCATTTCCACAGCTTTCTGAGCCATATAGTCCAGTCTGGCGTGTTTCAGCGGGGCGAACACATAGGCGACGTCCGGCAAACGGTCCTGTGGCCGGGTCTGGTCTGCCACCTCCAGCGCCTCGGGTCGCTTGCGACCGAGGATGGTGGCGCGCCACTCGCCGTCGCGGCCATTGAACGCCAGTACTGCGGCGCCGGCGCCGAGCCGCAGCACGTTGCCGAGGTAATTGCCCTGATCGCGATCGAGCGGCACCTGCGTACCGGACGCGAGGTCGGCATCGACGAAAAGGCGGGGGCTGCGGAAGTCGTATCGGCTCATTGGCAGGGTCTCACGCGCCGCTTCTAGCCCAATTTTTCAAGAATATCAGCCGCCTGTGGGACGAAGCGCCGTGCTGCCGCCCTAATCGGCGGGTTGTTAAGGGCGATCCGGAATCGTAATAAGGCCCGCATGTCTGTCTTTTCGACGTGTTATTGGGCCAACGGGGACCATCGAACCTTGCCGGAGGAGCAGCCTTGATCATCCGACGTTTGATTGTACCAGCGGTTGCCGCCGCTTTCGTCTTTGAAGCCGTGCCGGCGCTGGCCCAAAGCGCGTTTCCCGCGCCATTGCCGAACCAGTCGGCCGCATCGCCGTTTCCGGCGCCGCTGCCCAATCAGTCGGCCGCCGGCACCGTCAACGACCCGGCTTTTCCCCCAGTCAACGGCTCGGGCGGAGCGTTCCCGGCTGCGGGCGCGGCTCCGATCGCCGGTGGCGGTGGCGCATTCGGTCCGCCGCCCGGCGCTGCGCCGATGGGCCAGCAGGCCGGCGGCGAAGCCTGCATGAACGACTTCCTCAAGCTGCGGAAAGAAGCCGAAAAGCGCGGTCAGGCGATTCAGGCTGCCGGCAAGCGCAAGGCACCGGCGGCGGAGGCCTGCAAGCTGATCGGCGCGTTCTCCAGTTCGGAAGTTGCGATGATCAAATACGTCGTCGGCAACGCCAAGCGCTGCGGCATTCCGAACGAAATCGCCGATCAGCTCAAGACCGGCCATAAGAGGACCGAGCAGATGCAGAAGCAGGTCTGCAACATCGCCGAGCAGCAGCAGCAGCGCGGCCCGGCCGGACCGAGCTTTGCCGATGTGCTCGGCTCGTCGACCGCTGCGCCGGAGGTGAACACCTCGGCCAAGAAGTTCGGCGGCACCACCTTCGACACGCTCAACGGCAACGTGCTGTCGCGATGAGCGGGATTCCGGCCAGCGGCGCGGCCGGGCGGGTCGCCGACTCGACAGGCAACTGGGTCGACAACCATGCGCCGCTGTGGACACGGCCATATCTGCGGCTGGCGCGGTTCGATCGCCCGATCGGCTCCTGGCTGCTGCTGATGCCGTGCCTGTGGTCGGCGGCGCTCGCCGCCGGCATGGCCCACGACCTCAGTCGCCTGCCGCTGTTCTGCGCGTTGTTCTTCATCGGCTCGTTCGTGATGCGCGGCGCCGGCTGCACCTGGAACGACATCACCGACCGCGATCTCGACGACAAGGTCGAGCGCACCCGTTCGCGGCCGATTCCGGCGGGGCAGGTCACCGCCAAGCAGGCCGCGGTGTTCATGGTGCTGCTGTGTTTGACCGGCCTCATCGTGCTGCTGCAGTTCAACAGCTTTGCGATCGCCACCGGTATCGCGTCGCTGATCATCGTGGCGGCCTATCCGTTCATGAAGCGGATCACCTATTGGCCGCAATTTGTGCTCGGGCTCGCGTTCTCTTGGGGCGCGCTAATGGGCTTTGCCGGCACTTTCGAGCGGCTCGATCTGGTGGCTTTCGTGCTCTACGCCGGTTCGATTGCCTGGGTGATCGGCTACGATACGGTGTACGCGCATCAGGACGCCGAAGACGACCTGATGGTCGGAATCAAGTCGACTGCGCTGCTGTTCGGCGAAAACACCAAGCTCGCGCTGGTGCTGCTGTTCGGCTTGGCCGTGAGCCTGATCGGCGTGGCGCTGAAGCTGGCCGATGCCGGCTGGCTCGCCTGGGTCGGCTTGGCTGCGTTCGCGGCACATCTGGTACAGCAGATCGTGCGGCTCGACATCCACGACAGCCCGCTGTGCCTGAAGCTGTTCAAGTCGAACCGTGATGCCGGCCTGCTGCTGTTCGGCGGTCTGGTGGCAGACGCGGTCTCACGTAGTATGGCGTGAGGCCGGGCGACGCCCGGCTCTCTCATCCAATCGTGATTAGTTGCGCGCGATGATCTCGCGTTCGCCGGCGAAGCTCTTCGGTGTGTCGAGCAGGCGGCCGACGCGTCGGCGCATCAGAAACCGCGGACGCCGCTTGCTGATCACATGACGGCGGCGGCGGCGCTGTGCCGGCTCGCGCTGCTTGTCTTCGGGAAGCTGCGGCAATCCGAAGATCTCGCTCCACAGTGCCCACATCCGGTCGATCTCCTCGGCATCGTCGCTGATCCCGAGTGGGATCGACAGTGACGGATCGCGATGCACCAGCATCAGCATCCGGCCGTCGTCCAGACCTCGGCAGCCGATGCCGCGGAAGTCGCTGACGCTGACGTTCACCGCCATTCGCATGCCGGCGACCGCGCGGCGTAGCACCACCCGCTCGCGATGTAGTTCGATTTGCCGAATGCCACCATCGGCGCGCACATCGTGCGCGTCGAAGCGGATCGGCAGTGAGAGAGGGTCGAGCCGCAAGTTGCGGCTCGACCCGGCGAGGTTGGCCCCGCCTGTTGCTGTTTGACGCCTCACGGCTTTGATCTCCCCGCCGGAATTATGTTCCCGGTCGATGCGAGAGAGCTTGCCAGAGCCCGGTCCGAATTCGCTTAATAAGGCTGGTTAATCGAAACTGACCCCGGCTGCTTCGCCGCTCATGATTGACAGAACCTTGGCCGACATGATTGACGCAATCTTGCGCTCGGCTTCGAAATTGATTTGTTCCGGTGCGGTCCAAAGTGCTTGAAGTCCGCGCCGAACAGGCACATCTGTGATGTTCGTAGCGAAGGTCGCTGCCCCCCGCGTCGTTACTTCCAGCCTTAGGAATTGTATTTGTGAACTCTTCACCAAGCGCACGCTCGCCGGCTTCGCCCCCTGTGGATTCCGCTTTGTTCGATCAGTCGGCTCTGAGCGATCTGGCACAGCGTCTGGTCGAGGCGGCGCGGCGCGCCGGCGCCGATCAGGCCGACGCGGTGGCGGTGCGCGGCGTGTCGCACGGCGTCGAAGTGCGCGACGGGCGGATGCAGGAATCTGAACGCTCGGAAGGCGATGATGTCGGGCTGCGGGTGATCGTCGGTCGCCGCCAGGCGGTCGTGTCTACCAACGACATCAGCGGTGATGCGGTCGCCAAGCTGGCCGAGCGGGCGGTGGCGATGGCGCGTGTGGCGCCGGACGACAAATATGTCGGTCTGGCCGACCCGGAACTGCTCGCGCGCGATTTTCCGGATCTCGATCTGCTCGATCCGCACACCCCGTCGACGGCCGAGCTGGAGCGTCGTGCGCGCGCCGCCGAGGCTGCGGCGCTCCAGGTTCCAGGGATCTCCAAATCGGGTGGCGCTTCGGCGTCCTCGGGGATCGGCGGCATGGTGCTGGTAACGTCCACAGGTTTCCACGGCGCGTTCCTGCGTTCCAGCCAGAGCATCTCGATGACCGCGATCGCGGGCGATGGCACCGGCATGGAGCGGGACTACGAGTACACCACGGCGCCGCACGCCGCCGACCTGATGTCGCCCGAGGAAGTCGGCCGCGTTGCCGGCGAGCGCACCGCGGCAAGGGTGGGGCCGCGCAAGGTTGAAACCTGCAAGGTGCCGGTGGTGTTCGATCCGCGCGTCGCGGGCTCGCTGGTCGGCCATCTGGTCGGCGCCGCCAACGGCGCCTCGATCGCGCGCAAGACCTCGTTCCTCAAAGACCGTCTGGGCCAGAAGCTGTTCAAGGACGGCATCCGCATCGTCGACGATCCGCTGCGCAAGCGCGGCCTGCGCTCGCAGGCGTTCGACGCCGAGGGCGTGGCGGTCAAGCCGCTGTCGATCGTCGACGACGGCGTGCTGACCTCGTGGCTGCTGGATTGCGCCACGGCGCGCGAGCTCGGTCTCACGACCACGGGGCACGCGCATCGCGGCGTGTCGTCGTCGCCGTCGCCGGGACCTTACAACCTGCATCTCGAAGCCGGTCCGCTCAGCCCCACCGAGCTGATCGCCGACATCAAGCAGGGCTTCTACGTCACCGACCTGATCGGTTCCGGCGTTAACGGCGTGACTGGCGACTACAGCCGCGGCGCCGCCGGGTTCTGGATCGAAAACGGTGAACGAACCTACGCGGTGAGCGAAGTCACCATCGCGGGACACCTGCTCGACATGTACAAGACGCTGACGCCGGCCAGCGACCTGACCTTCCGCTACGGCGTCAACGCGCCGACACTGCGGATCGAGGGGCTGACGATTGCCGGACGCTAGTCCTGATACCAAGCACAGTGCCGTCGCGCCGCAGGATGCGGCGCTGCTCGCCGATACGGTGCGCGAGGCCGGCGCGTTGGCGATGTCGATGTTCCGCACCGAGCTCAAGACCTGGACCAAGGGCGCTTCCTCGCCGGTGTCCGAAGCCGATATCGCGGTCGACGAATTGATTCGTGCGCGGCTGCAGGCGGCGACGCCGCACTACGGCTGGTTGTCGGAAGAGAGTGCCGATGATCTCACCCGGCTCGACAAGGACCGAGTGTGGATCGTCGATCCGATCGACGGCACCCGGGCCTATCTGGCCGGGCGCGAAGATTGGTGCGTCTCGGTGGCGCTGGTCGCAGGCAGCAAGCCGGTGCTGGCCGCAGTGTTTGCGCCCGTATCCGGCGAATTGTTTCTCGCGGCGCGCCACGCAGGTGCCACGCTGAACGGTGCCGCACTGCGGGCAAGTACCGGCACCACGATGGAAGGCGCAAAGGTCGCCGGGCCGAAGCCGCTGATCGAGCGATTAGCGCTGCCGACGAGTGCGCAGATTCTGCCGCGGATCGGGTCGCTGGCGTTGAGGCTGTGCCGGGTTGCCGACCGTCAGGTCGATGTTGCACTCGCAGGAGGGCAAAGTCGCGATTGGGATCTTGCCGCGGCCGATTTGATCGTGCACGAAGCGGGTGGTACAATGACAACTCTCACGGGTGAGACGATCGTGTACAACCGCTCCGAGGTCACGCATGGGGTGCTGGTGGCTGCCGGGTCTGATCGTCACGCCCGTATCGTCGAGTATTTTCGCGTCTCTCCATGAACCCGAGCGTGCGCAGAGCTGTTCGCTGCAGTGAGGAAGTTTGATGTCGGACAATGCGCAACAATTGCTCCACCTCGTAATTGGGGGTGAGTTGGAAGACCTCGAGAACGTGACCTTTCGCGATCTCGACAAGGTCGACATCGTCGGGGTGTACCCGAACTACGCAGCGGCTTACGCGGCATGGAAGGCCCGGGCGCATCAGACGGTCGATAATGCGCACATGCGGTACTTCATCGTTCATCTGCATCGACTGCTCGATCCCGAAAAAGAAGCCAAATCCGCGCAGCACTGACCGCGCAAGGTTGACGATGCCGCTTCGCGACAATGCGCGTCACCTTCGCGGTGACAGACGGGGCCGTTGATGGTCGATCCGGTTCCGATGACGCTTCGCGTCTATCGCAGGCTGACGGCCGCTGCCGCACCGTTGTCGTCGCTGTGGATCGGCCGGCGGCTGAAGCAGGGCAAGGAAGATCCGGCGCGGATCGGCGAACGGCGCGGACTGAGCAACGACGTCCGGCCGCACGGACCGGTGGTGTGGATCCACGGCGCCAGTGTCGGCGAGGTGTTGGCCGCAGCCGGGCTGATCGAACGCATCCGGGCGCTCAACCTGCGCATCCTGCTCACCTCCGGCACGCTGACCTCGGCGCAGGTGGTGGCGAACCGGTTTCCGCCCGACATCATCCACCAGTTCATCCCTTACGATGCGCCGCGCTTTGTCGCGCGCTTCCTCGATCACTGGCGTCCGAATCTGGCGCTGTTCATCGAATCCGACTTGTGGCCGAACCTGATCCTCGCCGCTTCGGCGCGGCGGGTGCCGATGGTGCTGATCAACGGCCGCATGTCGCAGCGGTCGTTTCCGCGCTGGCAGCGGGCCTCGGCGACGATCGGGGCGCTGCTCGGCCGGTTCGACATCTGCCTGGCGCAGTCCCGCGTCGACGGCGAGCGCTTCAGCGCGCTCGGCTGTCCGAGCGTGATCACCACCGGCAATCTGAAGATGGACGTCGCTCCGCCGCCGGCCGATCCGGGACGGCTCGAGCGGCTGCACGCGGTGACCCGCGGCCGGCCGGTGATCGTCGCGGCTTCGACGCATCCCGGCGAAGAGGAACTGCTGGTCGAAGCCCATCGCCAGCTCGCCACCACCTTCCCGACACTGCTCACGGTGATCGTGCCGCGGCATCCGCATCGCGGCGAACAGGTCGCGGGCGTCGTCGAGGCTGCCGGCCTGCCTGTGGCGCTGCGGTCGCGCGAGCAGCAGCCGATGGCGGCGACCGCGGTCTACATCGCCGACACCATGGGCGAACTCGGGCTGTTCTACCGTCTGGCGCCGATCGTGTTCATGGGCGGTTCGCTGGTCGAGCACGGCGGCCAGAATCCGATCGAGGCGGTGAAGCTCGGCTCGGCGGTCGTGCACGGTCCGCACGTTTCGAATTTCTCCGATGTCTATCGCGCTCTGGACGACGAGGGAGGCGCGTTCGTCGCGGCGGATGTCGACGCACTGGTGCTGCGGCTCCGATCGCTGCTGTCGAACCACGACGCGCGGCAGATCTCGATCATGGCGGCGACCAAAGTCGTCGATCGGCTCGGCGGTGCGCTCGATCGCACGATCGCGGCGCTCGAGCCCTATCTGCTGCAATTGCAGATCGAACAGGGCGCTACGGATGCGTGAGCCGGGCTTCTGGCACCGGCCTCCTTCCGTGGTTTCGCGCCTGTTGCTGCCGATCGCCGCAATCTACGGCGGCGTCGCCGCAGTGCGGATGCAGAAGGCCGGCACCGCGGTCGGTGTGCCGGTGCTGTGCGTCGGCAACTACCACATGGGCGGTGCCGGCAAGACGCCGACGACCCTCGCGCTGGCGGCGCTGCTACGCGAATTCGGTGAAACCCCCGTCGTCCTGAGCCGCGGCTATGGCGGACGGCTGCACGGGCCGGTGATGGTCGATCCGTCGCGGCACGGCGCCGCCGATGTCGGTGACGAGCCGCTGATGATGGCGGGGCGCGTGCCGGTGGTGATCGCGCGCGAACGCATCGACGGCGCGGCGCTGGCGGCGTCGCAGGGCGCGAGCGTCATCCTGATGGACGACGGCTTTCAGAACCCGGCGCTGATCAAGGACGCGGCGCTGATCGTCATCGACGGCCATCGCGGCGTCGGCAACGGCAGTGTGTTTCCCGCCGGACCGTTGCGCGCGCCGCTGTCGTTGCAGCTCTCTCGCACCGATGCGCTGGTGGTCGTCGGCGACGGCGCGGCGGCCGATGGCATCGCGGCGAAGATCGCGGACAGGGGCGGCGTCGTGTTGCGGGCACGGCTCGTCCCGGAGGCGGCGTCGGTCGATGCGTTACGCGGACGCCGCGTGCTGGCGTTCGCCGGCATCGGCGATCCAGCGCGGTTCGTCGCGACACTGCGCTCGAGTGGGGTGGACGTGGCGGCGCAGCGCGCCTTTGCCGATCACCATCCGTTCACGGCCGAGGAGCTGGCGGATCTCGTGGCGACCGCCGCACGCGACGGCTTGACGCTGGTGACGACGGAGAAGGATCTGGCGCGGATCGGGCCGGCTTCCGATGCGCTCGGCGCGGCGATCGTGCCATTCGCGGTCAAGCTGGTGTTCGACGACGAGGCGAGGCTGCGGATGTTCCTGCTCGACCGCCTCAATCGCGCGCGTGCCGCCGACTTCGCCGGACAGCGCTGACGCCTTGGTTCAGCCTTTGCCCTGCAGCGCTTCGGGATAATGCCGCTGTAGTACGGCTTCCGGAGTCGCGTAGGGTTCCTTGAGATCGACGCTCCAGTATTTCAGCTCGTCGAGTGGGATCTGCACCCCGGTGACGGCGCAGCGCACATAGGTGCCGGGCGAGATCACGCGGAAGTCGCCGTCGAGATACTGCACCTGGGCTTCGCCCGAACTCGAGAAGCCAAATTTGTTCAGCACGGCCGATCTCCTGGAAAACCGCAGGTTGCGAAACGATGTTCAGCCTGCGGGTCGATATCCCTGACAGATAGAACGGATGCGCCGCGTTGCAAACCGCCACGACGTCATGGCGGCGTCGTTTTCCAGCGGCCGGCGCTCGTCCGACTCTAAAACAGCGACCCCTGGCCAGCAGGCTTCACCTGCCGTTTTGGGGCCTTCGCCGCTGCCGATGCCGGTTTGGCGGGTTCTGCCGGCGATCCGCTGCCGCCGTCGGCGGTGACGCCGAGCCGGCCGTCGGCGAATTCGACGCTGAGCCGGGCGCCCGCCGCGACCGATCCGGCGGCATGCACCGAGCGGCCCTCGGCGTCCCGTACCAGCGCGAAGCCGCGCGCCAGCACGCCGCGGTACGATAGTGCGGTCAACAGCTTGCCGGTGGCGTCGATCCGCGCCCGCCGCCGCTCCAGCAGTGTAACCAAAGCTCGCCGCGCGCGCTCGGCGAGACGCTGCAGCCGCTCCTGCTCGCGGGCGATCCGCATCCGCTGCGCCTGGGCGTTGGCGAGCTTCGAGGCCTGCAGCCGCGCCGCAAGCCCTTCCAACCGGTCGCGGCGCTGGCGCAGCATGGCGCTGGCGCAGCGCTGCAGTTGCGTGCCGGAGACGTCGAGCCGATGCGCATTGTGCGCCACCTGGGCCCGCAGCACCTTCACCGTCATCCCCGCCGCTGCGGCGGCGAAACGGCGGTGGTGGGCGTTGGTATTGGCCCGCAGCGCGCGCGGCAGGGCGGCAGACGCGCTGTCGAGCCGTTGCCGCGGGATCGCCAGCAGGTCGGACGCGCCCGGCAGCGCGCGGGCGGCGGCGCGCAGCTCGTTGCGGCGAAAATCCTGGCCGCGCTGCCAGCTCGACAGCATTCTCCGCGCCAGCCCGCCGACCTCGACGAACAGCTCGGCGCGAACCGGCACCGCCATTTCGGCCGCCGCGGTCGGGGTCGGCGCGCGTTTGTCGGCGGCGAAGTCGATCAGGGTGACATCGGTTTCGTGGCCGACCGCCGAGATCAGCGGGATCATGCTGTCGGCTGCGGCGCGGACCACGATCTCTTCGTTGAACGACCACAGATCCTCCAACGAGCCGCCGCCGCGCGCGACGATCAACAGGTCCGGCCGCGGAATCGGGCCGTCTTCGGAGAGCGCGTTGAAGCCGTGGATCGCAGCCGCGACCTGCTCGGCCGAGCCTTCGCCCTGCACCCGCACCGGCCACACCAGCACCCGGCGGGGAAAGCGGTCTTCCAGCCGATGCAGGATGTCGCGGATCACAGCTCCGGTGGGAGAGGTGACGACGCCGATCACCTCGGGCAGCCATGGCAAGAGCTGCTTGCGCGCCTCGTCGAACAGGCCTTCGGCGGCGAGCTTCTTCTTGCGCTCCTCCATCAGCGCCATCAGGGCGCCGACGCCGGCAGGCTCCAGCGCCTCGATCACGATCTGATATTTCGAGGAGCCAGGATAGGTGGTGAGCTTGCCGGTGGCGATGACTTCGAGGCCCTCCTGCGGCTTGAACCGCATTCGTCCTGCGACGCCCTTCCAGATCACCGCCTCGATCTTGGCGCCCTCGTCCTTCAGCGCGAAATAGCAATGCCCCGACGAGTGCGGCCCGCGGAACCCGGTGATCTCGCCGCGCACCCGGACATGGCCGTAGGTGTCCTCCACCGTCCGCTTCAGTGCCTGCGACAGCTCGGAAACGGTGAATTCGCCGACATTGGCGAGGGCTTGGGGCGTTTGCAGTCGGGCCATGCGATTCGATCGGGGTTCAAGGGTGCGGCGGAAAGTAGGGACTTTCGCCTCGGCCGCCAACCCGCAGGCGGGCGGTCCGCCGTCCGGACATATCCACATCCGCGGCGGCGCGCGTTGCCGGAAGCGTGTCGCGTGTTACACCTCGCGGACCATCCACGGGCGCACGGTCAGGCTTTCATGAATATTCTCCTCCTCGGCTCGGGCGGGCGCGAACACGCGCTGGCCTGGAAGATCGCGGCGTCGCCGCTGGTCACCAAGCTGTGGTGCGCGCCGGGCAATGCCGGGATCGCCCGCGAGGCGACCTGTGTGGCGCTCGACATCGCCGACCATCCGGCCGTGATCGCGTTCTGCAAGGCCAATGCGGTCGACTTCGTGGTGGTCGGGCCGGAGGCGCCGCTCGCCGCCGGCATCGTGGACGATCTCGCCGCGGCCGGCATCAAGGCGTTCGGGCCCAGCCGCAAGGCGTCGCAGCTCGAAAGCTCCAAGGGGTTCACCAAGGATCTGTGCAAGGCGCACGACATCCCGACCGCAGCCTATGAGCGGTTCGGCGATCCGACCCAGGCCAAGGCCTATATCCGCGCACAGGGCGCGCCGATCGTGATCAAGGCCGACGGCCTTGCCGCTGGTAAGGGCGTGGTGGTGGCGAGCACGCTGGCCGAGGCTGAGGCCGCGGTCGATATGATGTTCGGCGGCGCGCTCGGATCGGCCGGCGTCGAAGTCGTGGTCGAGGATTTCCTGGTCGGCGAAGAGGCGTCGTTCTTCGTGTTGTGCGACGGCGAGCACGCGCTGCCGCTCGCCACCGCGCAGGACCACAAGCGCGCCTATGACGGCGACAAGGGACCGAACACCGGCGGCATGGGGGCGTATTCACCCGCACCGGTGATGACGGATGCGATCTGCAAACAGGCGATGGACCGGATCATCACGCCGACCCTGAAGGCGATGAAGGAGATGGGGGCGCCGTTCAAGGGCGTGCTGTTCGCGGGCCTGATGATCACCGAGGATGGTCCGCAACTGATCGAATACAACGTCCGCTTCGGCGATCCGGAGTGCCAGGTGCTGATGATGCGGATGATGTCCGACATCGTGCCGGCGCTGCTCGCCTGCGCCGACGGCCAGCTCTCGCATATCAGTCTGCGCTGGCACGCCGAGCCGGCGCTCACCGTGGTGATGGCCGCCAAGGGCTATCCGGGGTCTTACGAGAAGGGCACACGCATCGCCGGGCTGGAACGCGCCGACGCGATTGCCGGGGTGCAGATCTTCCACGCCGGCACGATCGCGTCGGGCGATTGGATTCTCGCCAATGGCGGCCGGGTGCTTGCCGTCACGGCCTCTGCCAAGACGGTCGCCGAAGCCCAGCGCCGCGCCTATGAGGCGATCGGCGTGATCAACTGGCCCGAAGGCTTCTGCCGCCGCGATATCGGCTGGCAGGCGGTGGCGCGGGAACGGCGAGGGAAGTAACTGCGTTGCTATGCCCTCACCCTGAGGAGCGCGCCTTGGCGCGCGTCTCGAAGGGCGAGGGCGCTGCCCATCCTTCGAGACGCGGTCCTTCGGACCGCTCCTCAGGATGAGGATGCGCGCGTAGCTTACTTCTGATCGTCATTGCGAGGAGCGAAGCGACGAAGCAATCCAGTTCCGCGCACAGGGCCTCTGGATTGCTTCGCTGCGCTCGCAATGACGGATAACTAACTGAGGGAGAAACCGCCGATGCCCGATCTCGCCGACTTGTTCCCGGGCTTCGGCTCGGAATGGATCAACACCTCGTCGGGCCGGATCTTCGCCCGCGTCGGCGGCGACGGGCCGCCGCTGCTGCTGTTGCACGGATTTCCGCAGACCCATGTGATGTGGCACCGCGTCGCGCCGAAGCTGGCGGAGCGGTTCAAGGTGATCGTCGCTGATCTGCCCGGTTACGGCTGGTCCGACATGCCGGAGAGCGACGAGCAGCACACGCCCTACACCAAGCGGGCGATGGCCAAGCAATTGATCGAAGCGATGGAGCAGCTCGGACATGTGCACTTCGCGCTTGCCGGGCACGATCGCGGCGCTCGCGTCAGCTATCGGATGGCGCTGGATTCACCGGGCCGGCTGTCGAAGCTCGCGGTGCTGGATATCCTGCCGACCTACGAATACTGGCAGCGCATGAACCGCGCCTATGCGCTGAAGATCTATCACTGGAGCTTCCTGGCGCAGCCGGCGCCGCTGCCGGAAAACCTGCTCGGCGGCGATCCTGATTTCTACGTGAAGGCCAAGCTGGCGAGCTGGACGCGGGCCGGTGATCTCTCTGCGTTCGATCCGCGTGCCGTCGAGCATTACCGCATCGCGTTTGCCGACCCGATGCGGCGGCACGTGATGTGCGAGGACTACCGCGCCGGCGCCTATGCGGATTTCGAGCACGACAAGGCCGATATCGAAGCCGGCAACAAGATTCCGATGCCGATGCTGGCGCTGTGGGGCGCCTCCGGCATCGCGCAGTCCGCCGCGACGCCGGTGGATGTCTGGAGAAAATGGGCAACCACTGTGCAGGGCGCGCCGATCGAATCCGGGCATTTCCTGCCCGAGGAAGCGCCGGATCAGACCGCCGAGGCGCTGGTTAAGTTCTTCAGCGCCGCGCCCTGAAGAACTCCCGCAGCATCGTTGCGGCTTCGCGCTCGCCGACCGCGGAATACACTTCCGGCGCGTGGTGACAGGTCGGCTGGCCGTAGAACCGCACGCCGGATTCGACCGCGCCGCCTTTCGGATCGAACGCGCCGAAATACAGGCGCCGGATCCGCGCGAACGAGATCGCGCCGGCGCACATCGTGCACGGCTCCAGCGTGACGTAGAGATCGCAATCGACCAGCCGCTCGCTGCCGAGCTTGGCCGCCGCCTCCCGGATCGCCAGCAGTTCGGCGTGGGCGGTGGGGTCGCGGTCGGTCAGGGTGCGGTTGCCGGCCTTGGCGATCACCACGCCGTCGCGGACGATCACACAGCCGATCGGCACCTCGCCGGCGGCCCCGGCCGCCGCCGCCTCGGCCAGCGCCATTTCCATGAAAGAGGACGTGGTCATGCTCGTCGTGGCTCGTATTGCGCGAAATTCTCTGCTAGGAGGGCTGCTTCAGCGAAAGTGGATGGCGGCCTTGCGTGACCCTGCGGCTTTGATGAAAAGCGCGCGCTCACCTTGCCGCGAGCCGTTCCCGAACGCCTGAGCATCGTTTCCGCTTCCGACAGAAAGACCCGTCATGCCCCGCGACACCAAGAAAGACAACGCTTCTGCGCGGGGCCGCCGCGATCGGCCATCGGGCGGCAAAGGGCCGGGTGGGGGTGGGCGCGGCTTCTCCGGCGGCAAAGGTCCGGCGGGCGGCAAGGGCCGCTCCGGCGCCGCGCGCGGTCCGGACAAGAAATTCGCCAAACGCGCCGCCGAAGGCGGCGGCGAGGGACGTGGCGAGAAGACCTACGCCAAGAAGTCGTTCGGCGGTGACGCCAAGCGCTCGTTCGGCGGCGAGGGCAAGCGGCCCTATGCCAAGCGCGACGGGGCTGCGCCGCGTCGGGATTTCGCCGATCGGCCGCGCCGCGACGAGGGCGATGCGCCGCGCCCGCGCTTTGCGCGCGACGATCGGCCCGCGCGCAGCGGCGGCGACCGTCCCGATCGCGGCCCGCGCAAGGAATTCGGCGACCGTCCGGAGCGCGGTCCCCGCAAGGAGTTCGGCGATCGGCCCAAGCGTGATTTCGGTGACCGTCCCAAGCGCGATTTTGCCGATCGGCCGAAGCGCCCGTTCAAGCGCGACGGCGAGCCGGGTCGCGACCGCGGCGACGAGAAGCCGTGGCGCGCCCGCGAAGACCGGCCGGCCCGTGCCGCCGGCGATCGCGACCGCAAGTTCGACAAGGGCGGCTTCGACAAGCCGCGGTTCTCCAAATCGCGTGACGACAAGCCGCGCTTCGACCGTGATCGAGGCGACAAACCCCGATTCGACAAGCCCCGCGGCGACAAGCCCAGGTTCGATCGTGGCGAGCGCTCCGACCGCCCCGAACGCAGCGGCGATCGGCCGAAATTCTCCCGGCCGCGCGACGGCGAGCGCGGCGAACAGCGTCCGTTCCGTGAGCGCAGCTTCGATCGTCCGCGCGAGGATCGGCCGCGAAGTGACCGCCCGCGGGAGGACCGTCCGCAGCGCGACCGTGCCGCCAGGCATGGCGACTGGCACGAGCATCCGAAGAACGAGGGCCGCGGCTTCGATCGTCCGCGCACGAGCCGCGACGATGAGCGCAGCTTCGACCGCCCGCGCCGCGACAACGAGGACGGCGGCCGAATCTTCGCCAAGCGTCCGGCGTTCGGCGGCCGCGGAGCGTTTCGCAAGCAGGATCCGGCAGCTTCCAAGCGGAAGCCGGCGGCGCCGGCCAAGTCCGACAAGGCCGGCGAGCGCATCGCCAAGGTGGTGGCGCGCGCTGGTCTGTGCTCGCGGCGCGATGCCGAGGCGTGGATCACGGAAGGGCGTGTCACCGTCAATGGCAAGGTGATCGATTCGCCGGCGCTCGACGTCAAAGCCAGCGACGTCATCACCATCGACGGCAAGCCGTTGCCGGAGCGCGAGCGCACGCGGCTGTTTTTGTATCACAAGCCGCGCGGGCTGATGACGACGCACAGCGATCCGGAAGGCCGGCCGACGGTGTTCGATCATCTGCCCGACGGGTTGCCGCGGCTGATCTCGATCGGCCGTCTCGACTTCAACACCGAGGGCCTGCTGCTGCTCACCAATGACGGCGGTCTCGCTCGCGCGCTCGAACTGCCCGAGACCGGCTGGCTGCGCCGCTACCGGGTTCGCGCCCATGGCGAGATCACCCAGGCGCAGCTCGACGAGCTGCAGAACGGCATCGAGGTCGACGGTGTGCAATACGGCCCGATCGAGGCCAAGCTGGAGCGTGACCAGGGCGCCAATGTCTGGCTGGTGTTCGCGATCCGCGAGGGCAAGAACCGCGAAGTGCGTAACGTGCTGGCGCATCTCGGCCTCGAGGTAAACCGGCTGATCCGCGTCTCCTACGGCCCGTTCCAACTGCTCGAGCTTGGCGAAGGCGAGGTCGACGAGGTCAAGACCCGCGTACTGCGCGATCAGCTCGGCGAGAAGGTGATTGCGCTGGCCGGCTGCGACTTCGCAGGCCCCTCGCCGAGCGAGACCAAACCGAAGCCGCGCGCCGGCAAGGTCGTGTCGGCCGAGGAGTGGGCGGTGGCCGAGGCTGCACCCGCGCCGAAGAAGACGATTACCAAGCGCGGCGCGGTCGAAGACCGCAAGGGCCGCAAGGTCAAGGTCGAACGCACCGCCAGCGAGGGCGGCGATCGCCCGCTGTCGCGCGGCCCCGCCCGCCGCTACCACGGCAAACGCGACCTCGCGCCGAAAGACGAGTGAGTTCGGTTTTATGCTGATCGAGGGCACGGCGCTTATGCTCCCTCCCCCCTTGCGGGGGAGGGGCGGGGTGAGGGGGAGCTACGAAGCAAGGTTTTGCTTGTGGACCCCCACCCCCGTCCCCTCCCCGCAAGGGGGAGGGGAGCGCGCCTCGCTCGTGTCGAGCTACCTGCAATCTCAACGAGCCCTCCCATGCGTGTGATCGGCGGGCGGCTGCGCGGGCGTAATCTGGTGGCGCCGTCGTCGCGGGAGATTCGGCCGACGGCGGATCGGTTGCGCGAGTCGGTGTTCAACATCCTGATGCACGCTTACGAGAATCCGCTGCTCGATGCCCGGGTCCTCGACCTGTTCGCCGGCACCGGCGCGCTCGGCATCGAGGCGTCGTCGCGCGGCGCTAAATTCGTGCTGTTTGTCGACAATGGCGCCGAGGCGCGGGCATTGCTGCGCGCCAATGTCGAGACGCTGGGGCTCGGCGGCGTCAGCAAAGTATATCGCCGCGACGCCGGCAATCTCGGCCCGGCGCATCCGGTCGAACCATTCGGCGTCGCGTTTCTCGATCCGCCGTACCGAAAGCAGCTCGCCGAGGCTTCCCTCGCGTCGCTGCGCGATGGCGGTTGGCTGCTGCCGGGCGCGCTGGTGATCGTCGAGGAAGCCAAGGACGCCGGCTTTACGGCTCCCGCCGGCTACACCGAACTCGACCGCCGCGCCTATGACGACACCGAGTTCACGTTCCTGCGGTTCGGGGCGGGCGAGTAGTCCGTTTTTTTCGGACGTCATTCCGGGGCGCTCGCGAAGCGAGCGAACCCGGAATCCAGAGGTTGTCTCGCACGGCGCAGAACAGGTCGAGATTCCGGGTTCGCGAACTGCGTTCGCGCCCCGGAATGACGGTGCACGTCGGAAGTTACAAATCCGCCGCGGCGATCCAGAACACTTCGGCTTCGGAGTCTTCGCTGTCGAGCCACAGCAGCGGGAGCTGCGGGAATTCGTCTTCGATCTGCGGGCGGCAGCGGCCGACTTCGCACAGCAGGCCGCCCTCCGGGTTGAGGTGATCTTTCGCCTCGGCGAGGATGCGGCGGATGATGGAAAGACCATCGTCGCCGCCATCGAACGCCATCGCCGGCTCGGTGCGGCACTCGGCTGGCAGGCTGGCCATTCCCTCGGCATCGACATAAGGCGGGTTGGTGATGATCAGGTCGTAACGCTCCTCGCCGAGCGGACCGAACAGGTCGCCCTGATACAGGCTGACGCGATCGTCGAGCCGGTGTTCGGCGACGTTGCGGGCCGCGACCGCGAGCGCATCCTTCGATAGATCGACAGCGTCGATCGTGGCGTTCGGGAAGGCGTAAGCGGCGAGGATCGCAAGGCAGCCCGAGCCGGTGCAGAGGTCGAGCACGCGCTCGACCGCCTCGGGCGCGTCGATCAGCGAAGTGTCGCCGCCGTCGAAATGCGAGTCCAGCAGTTCGCCGATGAAGGAGCGTGGCACGATCACCCGCTCGTCGACATAGAACGGCACGCCGCGCATGTAGATCTTGTTCACCAGATACGCCGCGGGCAGCCGCGTGGCGATGCGGCGCTCGATCAGGCCGAGGATCGCGGCGGCTTCGCGCGTGGTCACCCGGGCGGAGGCGAACATCTCGAACTGATCGGGATGCAGATGCAGCGTCTCGCCGATCAGGAACACGGCTTCGGCGATCGGATCGGTGGTGCCGTGCGCGAACACCACGCCGGCTTCGGCGAAGCGGCTGACAGCGTAGCGGACGAAATCGAGCAGCGTGACCAGTTCGCCCGGCGCCACCTTCGGCGGCTTGGCAGCCGCAGCCTTGGCCACGACGCTGCGTTTGGCGGGCTTCGCCTTGGCGGATTTCGCCGCCGTTTTAGATTTGCCCGCCTTGGTCTTCGCGGTCGCCTTCTTCGCCATCAATCCTTGCTCCATCGCGCCAGCGCAGCGTCGTCGCGGCTGTGCGCCTCGACCCAGCGCGACTCGCCGGAGCGCTCCTCGCGCTTCCAGAACGGCGCGTTGGCCTTCAGATAATCCATCAGGAACTCCGCCGCTGCGAACGCCGTCTGGCGATGCGCCGAAGCCGCCAGCACCAGCACGATATTGTCGCCCGGCACCAGCCGGCCGACGCGGTGGACGATCGTCAGCGCGGTGACCGCGGGCCAGCGCTTGATCGCCTCGTCGGCGTGGCGCTGGATTTCCTCCTCGGCCATGCCGGGATAGTGCTCGAGCGTCAGCGCGGCGACGGTATCGTCGCCTTCGATGCCGCGGCACAGGCCGGTGAACGACACCACCGCGCCGATGTCGGTGCGGCCCTTCGTCAGCGCCGTGATTTCTGCGGCGATGTCGAAATCGGCTTCCTGAATGCGGATGGTCACCGGAACGGTCATCGGATCATCCCGTGCGTGAATGGCATCAACCGCCGGTCATCGGCGGGAAGAACGCGACTTCGCGGGCGCCGGCGATCGGCGTCTCGGCGCGAACATGGGCGCGGTCGATCGCGGCGCGGATCACGCCGGGCTTTTCGAACGCCAGCGCATAGCCGTCGCCGCGCGCCGCCAGCCAGCCTATCAGGTCGGCGACGGTGGCAATCCCCGGCGGCGGTTCGACGATCTCTTCGTCGACACCGATCCGCTCGCGCACCCAGGCGAAATACTTCACCTTCATGCCTGATCCTCTTCGATCAGATGGTGGATGCCGGCGCGGAAGTAATCGTAGCCGGTGTACATCGTCAGCAGCGCCGACAGCCACAGCAGCGAGACGCCGATTTCTGTGGTGAAGGGCAGGATCTGGTTGCCGGCCTCGCCGGCGAGCAGGAAGCCGATAGCGACAAGCTGCGCGGTGGTCTTCCATTTCGCCAGCCGCGTCACCGGCACGCTGACGCGCAGCGCGGCGAGATATTCGCGCAGGCCCGACACCAGGATTTCGCGGCACAGGATCACGATCGCCGCCCACAGCGTCCAGCCATGGATGATGCTGTCCGCGGCCAGCATCAGCAGGCAGGATGCTACCAGCAGCTTGTCGGCGATCGGATCGAGCATCCGGCCGAACGCCGAGTGCTGGTCCCAGATCCGGGCGAAATGGCCGTCGAGAAAGTCGGTGATCGCCGCAGCGATGAAGACGGCGAGCGCGACCCAGCGCAGCGCCAGCGGGCCGCCGAGGATCGACTGCGCGAAGATGCAGCCGACCACCACCGGAATTGCGGCGATACGCGCGTAGGTGAGGATGTTCGGAAGCGTCAGCGACGTCTTCGTTCCCCGCGCCGGCGCTCTGGTCGAAACGTTGTTCATCGCAGCTTACCAATACTGCCCGCAGCAGAAGGTCAACCTCCGGTGCCGGCGTCTCCGTTCCGTATCAGGAAAAGGTGAAATCCGCATGGGGCGCGGCGGCTCCAGGTGCCGCCGACTTTGGTCGGGGGGCGCTGCGCATCATCCGGGCCGAGCATGGAAGAACTCGAAGATTCGCCGCGCGCTTTCGGCACTGATTCCCGGAACCTTGCCGAGGTCGGCGATCGACGCCCGCTCGATCTCCTTCAGCGTCCCGAAGTGCAAGAGCAGGGCACGCTTGCGCGTCGGGCCGATGCCGGGGATCTCCTGCAGGCCGGCCTCGCGGATGTCCTTCTTGCGCAGCGTGCGGTGTGAGCCGATCACGAAACGATGCGCCTCGTCGCGCAGCCGCTGGATGAAATACAGCACCGGGTCGCGCGGCTCGAGCTTGATGGCATCGCGTTCCGGCAGGAACAGGGTCTCGCGCCCGGCGTCGCGGTCCGGGCCCTTGGCGACGCCGAGCAGCGTGACCTGATCGGTCAAGCCGATCCCGGCCAGCGCCTCGCGCGCGGCGTTGAGCTGGCCGCGACCGCCGTCGATGATCACGAGGTCCGGCCATTGCGGCACGTCGTCGTCCTTCGGCTTGGCGGGCGCATCGCCCTCCGCCGGCGGCGTCACCAGCCGCTTGAACCGCCGCTGCAGCACTTCGCGCATCATTGCGTAGTCGTCGCCGGGCGTCAGCCCTTCGGAGCGGATGTTGAACTTGCGGTACTGGTTCTTGATGAAGCCGTCGGGGCCTGCGACGATCATCGCGCCGACCGCGTTGGTGCCCTGGATGTGGCTGTTGTCGTAGACCTCGATCCGCTGCGGCGCCTTCGGCAGGCCGAGCGTGGCGGCGAGGTTCTCCAGCAGCCGGGCCTGGGTGGCGGTGTCGGCGAGCTTGCGGCCGAGCGCTTCGCGGGCGTTGGTCTGGGCGTGGGCGACAAGTTCCTTCTTCTCGCCGCGCTTGGGCGCCGACAATTCGACCTTGCGTCCGGCCTTGACGCTGAGCGCGTCGCCGAGCAGTTCGGCCTCTTCGATCTCGTGCGACAACAGGATCAGCTTCGGCGGCGGCTTGTCGTCGTAGAACTGCGCCACGAACGCGCCGAGCACCTCCTCGGGCGTGAAGGTCTTTTCCGCGCGCGGGAAATAGGCGCGGTTGCCCCAGTTCTGGCCGGTGCGGAAGAAGAACACCTCGACGCAGGAATAGCCGCCGTCTTGATGGATCGCGAACACGTCGGCTTCCTCGACGGTGCGCGGATTGATGCCCTGCTGTGATTGGATCGCCGACAGCGCCGCCAGCCGGTCGCGGTACAGCGCCGCGGTCTCGAATTCGAGCTCGCCGGAGGCCTTTTCCATCTCGGCCGCCAGCAATTGCTTCACCGCCCGGCTGCGGCCGGACAGGAAGTCGGTCGCCTCGCGGACCAGCTCGCTGTAGCCGGGAAAGTCGACCTCGCCGGTGCAGGGGCCGGCGCAGCGCCGGATCTGGTACAGCAGGCACGGCCGGGTCCGGCTCTCGAAGAACGAGTCGGTACAGGAGCGCACCAGAAACGCGCGCTGTAGCGCCGTGATGGTGCGGTTCACCGCGCCGGCCGAGGCGAACGGACCGAAGTACCGCCCGGGACGGCTCTGCGCGCCGCGGTGTTTGAGGATCTGCGGCGCCCAATGGTCGCCGGTGATCAGGATATAGGGAAACGACTTGTCGTCGCGGAGCTGGACGTTGAAGCGCGGCCGGAGCTGCTTGATCAGGTTGGCTTCGAGCAGCAGCGCCTCGGTCTCGGTGGTGGTGGAGATCACCTCGACCTCGACGGTGAGCGCGATCATGCGGGCGATCCGCAGCACCTGGCCGGTCGGGCGGGCGTAGGACGCCAGCCGCTTCTTCACGTTCTTGGCCTTGCCGACGTAGAGCACGTCGCGCTCGGCGTTCAGCATCCGGTAGACGCCAGGCGAGGTCGGGGCCAGCCGCACCGCGCGGGCGATCGCCGAGCGGCCGACCGCGAGCGGCCCGGCGGCGATGGGCGTAGCCGTCTCCGCATCCGGCTCGTCCTCGGTCTCGGGCAGGCGCGCCTCGTCGTCCTCCTCGACCGCAAGCGCAGCGGTCTCGGCGTCGATGTCCTGCGTTCCGGCGGCCGGGCGCGCCTCCGCGGCGGGCGTGGCCGTGGCGGCGGAGGGGGCGTCGGCGGATGGTTCGGCCGCGGTCGTCTGCTGCGCGGCGGGATCGTGAATCATGGCGGCCCCAACCTATGCGCTCGACCCCGCCGGTGCCAGCGCGAGGCGCCGGCGCGGAACCAGGCCGGCGGAAATTTCCCTGCCCTGCCATGCTGTTGCCGCGATGGCCGGGGAGTAAGATTTTGTTAACGATGCACCTTGGAACCGGGGCCGGGTTAAGAACCGCTTAACTTAAAACTCTCGATAAATTCGACAGGAAAAGTGAGCAAAGCCGTAACCATTCGGGACATTTTCCTATCGGCCCTCGGGCGGCCGATGACCGGACGCTGATCGCGCCGCCGCTGGCGCGGGCCGTGTCGTCGAGGAGAGTAAGATGCGTAAAGTTACACTGGCAGCGGCGGCCGTGATTGCCGCGAGCGTTTCGACGGCTCAGGCGGCCGACATGGGGTACTATCGGTCGAACGCCCCCTACACCGTCAACCAGCCGCTGAATGCGTTCAGTTGGGCCGGCCCCTATCTCGGCGGCAACCTGGGCTACTCCTGGGGCAACGTCACCAACAACATCACCAAGCCGTCCGGCTTCTCCGGCGGCGTGCAGGGCGGCTACAACTGGCAGTCCGGCAACATCGTGTTCGGTCTCGAGGGCGACATCCAGTTCTCGACCGCCGACGACACCTTCGCGCCCTACAAGTTCTCGAACCCCTGGTTCGGAACCGCCCGCGGTCGCCTCGGCTACGCGATGAACGACGTGCTGCTCTATGCCACCGGCGGTCTGGCGTTCGGCCAGCTCAAGGGTCAGAACCTGCTCTCCAGCGAGAGCCACAGCAGCGCCGGCTGGACGGTCGGTGCCGGTGCCGAATTCGCCTTCGCGCCGCGCTTGAGCGCCAAGGTCGAGTATCTGTACGGCAGCCTGTCGACCAGCAACTTCTTCATCACCAACATGCCGAACGGCTACAATTTCGGTGTGGTCCGGGCCGGCATCAACTACCACTTCTAAGCCGCGACGAAACCTTCGCGATCAAGAAACTCGACGACCACAACTCCCGGCCGCATGCGGCCGGGATTTTCTTTGATGATGCAACGGATTTGGCTCTTTCCCGAGGGCACCAAGTCTTCATCCTCGAGCCCAGCTTAGCCGGGCGTCTCGAAGGATGAAGGGATGCATGGCTGCGGCGCATGGTCGAGACGGCGCCGTGCGCCCCCGCCATCAGGTTGTGGCTGTTACGTGCAGTCGGAAGCGCAGTGCCGTCCACCAGAACAGAACTGCTCCAGCGGACGGTACGTTTGTATCTCGGCGCAAACTATTTCGTCTCGGGCAACGCTGCCCGACCTTCCGCATCGCCAGTCGCGCGCATCGTTCGTGCATCGCCGGGCCGCAGCGACCGCGCCGCGCGGCCGCCGTCAGCGTCGGTCGGCGGCGCTACGATACGACCAGATTGACCGCCTTTGGGCCCTTGCCCTTCTTGTCGGGTTCCACTTCGAACGTAATACGCTGCCCTTCGGTCAGGTCCTTCAAGCCGGCACGTTCGACTGCGGTAATGTGCACGAACACGTCGCGGCCGCCGTCATCAGGTTTGATGAAGCCGTAGCCGCGTTCCCCGTTGAAGAACTTCACCGTTCCCGTCATTGCCATTCCGGAAACTCCTCCCAGCATGCTTTCCGTGGCGCGCGAGCGCGACGGTGCGACCTGGCATTTCGCTTGCCGGATAGCTTGGCCGAGAGCGGGACCTGCGACTGATTGCCGGTCCAAGCAACTACGCTTGAGGCCTTGTCACTCCGCCGCCCCCATTTGCGGAAGCGGAACGTAAAGCCAGTCCAATGGAACTAGCATAATACGGAAATACACTGATTGCCTACGGTCGAGTTGTGACTTTTCGCAAGCTGATGCAGGCAGCAGATGAGTAATCAGGGCTTTTGGAATTCGAGGCGGTAACGTCCGACCCCACCGAGCCCGAGTGGTCGCTCCAGCTCGGGAAGAACGGTTCTCAGCTCGTCGGCGAGAGTCCATGGCGGGTTGACGATCAGCAGTCCGGTCGACGTCAGCGCGCCGTTCGGCTGTTGCGGCGCGACGCTGAACTCCAGACGCAGGCACTTGTCGGCGCCGGCCGCCGCGGTGGTCGCGGCGACGGCAGCCGCAAGGGTCTCGGTGGCGCGGCGGTTCTTCACCGGATACCACATCAGATACACGCCGGTCGGCCACTTGGCGTAGGCTGCGCCGAACTTGGCGGCGATCTGCTCGAATTCGTCTTTGCGCTCGAACGGCGGGTCGATCAGCACCAGTCCGCGGCGCTCCTTCGGAGGCACGAAGGCGGTGAGCGCGGTCCAGCCGTCGAGATCGACCACCCGGCCTTGCGGATCGTGGCGCAGCGCGTTGATCAGTTGCTTGCGCGCCACCGGTTCGAGCTCGCAAGCCACCAGGCTGTCCTGGGGACGGAGCAGGGCGCGCGCGATCAGCGGCGAGCCCGGATAGGCGGTGAGCTCGCGCTGCGGATTGAACGCCCGCACGATGTCGAGATAGGGCGCGATCAGCGCGTAGGCCGGATCGGAGAACCGCGCCTGCAGCACCCGGGCGATCCCGGTGGCCCACTCGCCGCCGCGGCGGGCCTCGTCGCTGGTCAGATCGTACAGGCCGGCGCCGGCATGGCTGTCGATCACCCGGAACGCGGCCGGCTTGTCCTGCAAATAGGTCAGGATCCGGACCAGCACGAAATGCTTGATCACGTCGGCGAAGTTGCCAGCGTGGAAGGCGTGACGATAATTCATGCGCCGAGCCGTAGAGCATTTCCGCTCCTGATTGAATCAGAACCGGAGCTGTCGTTGCATTTTGACGCGAATTCTCGGCGCGAACCGGTGCCCACTCGCCCGAAACGCGCGAGCAGGGCCGGGGACCCGCGTTGATTTTGCCGGGGCGGAGGGGTCCGCGATCGTTCGGGAATGTCTGTTTCGCGCCCTGGTAGCAATACTGGGGGCGTACCGGTTCCGCTTCGAGGTGCCAGGCAAGTATCTTGAAAAGACAAACGAATTTGACGGGCGCGTGTACGGCGCGTCGATTAACGCGCTGTTTAACCCCCGATGCTAGTTCTTGGCTTGCGAAAGACCGGCGGTTGTACGCCAGGACTTTCAAGGGAACCTGCGTTAGCCGGCCGGTCGGGCGGTGGTCGAACCACCCTGCGGCGCCTTGGGGAGTTGAAGATGGCGGTTGATTTGTCGATGTCGGTTCTGGTGGTGGACGATTACAGCACCATGATCCGGATCATTCGTAATCTTCTCAAGCAGCTCGGTTTCGAGAATATCGACGATGCCAGCGACGGCTCGGCAGCGCTCGAAAAGATGCGCACCAAGAAGTATGGTCTGGTGATTTCCGACTGGAACATGGAGCCGATGACCGGCTACGACCTGCTCAAGGAAGTCCGCGCCGATCCCAATCTGTCGCAGACCCCGTTCATCATGATCACGGCGGAATCGAAGACCGAGAACGTGATCGCCGCCAAGAAAGCGGGCGTCAACAACTACATCGTCAAGCCGTTCAACGCGGCGACGCTGAAGACCAAGATCGAGGCGGTGTTCCCGGATCACGTCGCGGCGTAAGCCGGCCCACCTTCGCTTCTCCGCACGCTTTCCGACGCGCTCCTCATCGAGGGGCGCGTTTGCTTTTGGGATAGAGGCTAAGGCTCAGCCCGCGGCGAAGCGTTTGGTGAACAGAGCGACGTCGACCAGACCGCGGGCGTGGCGGCCGTCGCCGACCTTGCGGTCGCCGAGGAACGAGGCGACCTCGAACCGGATCACCCGGCGCTCCACCGCGCTCACGGTCGCCGTGGTTCGCACCGTCTGGCCGACGAAGGCCGGCGCCAGATGCCGGATGTCGACTTCGCTGCCGACCGTCACCCAGCCGTCCGGCAGCTTCGGCGCGATCGCGTCGCCCGACGTCATTTCCATCACCAGGATCATCATCGGGGTGGCGAACACCGCCGGCATGTACGGCACGAAGTGCTGCACGGTGATGTCCTGCGTCACCGTGGTGAGCCGTTCGGCGCTCATGCCGATGGTGATGAAGTCGCGCGCATCCATGATGCTGACCTACTTGCCCTGTGCCGCCTTGCGCTCCACGAAGGTCTTGCCGCCCTTCATCTTGTTGGTGAGCGGCGCCTCGTTGATCTGAATCACCACGTCCTCGGCGGCGACGCCGAGATGCGTCACCAGCGCTTGGGTGATGTCGCGCATCATCCCGGCCTTCTGCTCGTCGGTGCGGCCCACGGCCATGTTGACGGTGATCTCGGGCATCGGTGGTTTCTCCCCTTGCTACAATCTTTTTCTTCTCGTCATTCCGGGGCGCGCGAAGCGCGAACCCGGAATCTCGCAGCGGCCCAAACCTCGGGGTTCCGGGTTCGCTTGCTGCGCAAGCGCCCCGGAACGACGGTTTCAGCCCCAGCTCACCCCGCGGCGCTGCAGCAGTTCCTGCACCTTGGTGACCAATTCGTCCTCCTCGCAGGAGAACTGCGCTTCGGCCTGCTTCTTCAAGTACTCGTCGCGGTCCTTCTCCAGCGACGCCAGTTCGGCGCCCAGGATCAGGTCCTTGATCTGCACGATGCCCTGCTGCTTCTCGTCCGAGCCCTGGATGATGGCACAGGGCGAGTTGCGCTTGTCGGCGTATTTCATCTGCTGGCCGAGCGAGTGCTTGGGATTGCCCAAGTACAATTCCGCCCGGATGCCGGCTTTGCGAAGGGTGGCGACCATCTTCTGGTAACCCGCGATCTCGCCGCCGAACACGGTGACGACCACGGGGCCTGCCTGCGGTTTGTTGTCGAGCTGGCCGATCAGCGTCAGCGCCGCCTGCAGCCGCGACACGCCGATCGAGAACCCGGTCGCCGGCACCGGCTCGCCGCGGAAACGCGAGACGAGGCCGTCGTAACGCCCGCCGCCGCCGACCGAGCCGAACCGCACCGGGCGGCCCTTCTCGTCCTTGGTGTCGAGCAGCAGTTCGATTTCGAATACAGCGCCAGTGTAGTATTCAAGCCCGCGAACGATCGAAAAGTCCAATTTGACCTTGTCCTGATATCCTGCTGCCAAAATCAGGTTGGCGATGGTCTCGATATCATCGACCCCTTTTCTGCCGTTCATCGACGCCTGGACAACTCCAGTATCGAATGCATGCATAGTGGCCTCGGCGCCCAAGTTTGCGACGGTCACGAAACGCATGATCTTGTCGATTACATCAGGTTCGAGCTCGGCGCCTTTCGTGAAATCACCACTTTCGTCGCGCCGTCCCTTTCCGAGTAACGCGCCAACACCTTCGAGACCTAAGCGATCCAATTTATCGATCGCTCGCAATACGGTAAGGCGGGACAATCCTTCCGGAACGCCTGCAGCCTCCATCACGCCATCGAGAATCTGGCGGTGGCAGACACGGACAACATACTTTCCGTTGAGTCCGAGCGCTTCCATGGTGTCGGCCGCCATCATGCACATTTCGGCGTCGGCGGCGGCGGTCGGGGCGCCGACGGTGTCGGCGTCGAACTGCATGAACTGGCGGAAGCGGCCGGGGCCGGGCTTTTCGTTGCGGAACACCCAGCCGAACCGGTAGCTGCGATACGGCTTCGGCAGTGCGTCAAAATTCTCTGCGACGTAGCGGGCGAGCGGCGCGGTCAGGTCGTAGCGCAGGCTGATCCACTGCTCGTCATCGTCCTGCAGCGAGAATACACCCTCGTTGGGGCGGTCCTGATCGGGCAGGAATTTGCCGAGCGCATCGGTGTATTCGAACGCCGGGGTCTCGACCGGCTCGAAGCCGTAGCGTTCGTACACCTCGCGGATCTTCTCCACCATGGCGCGCGTCGCCGCGATCTCGGCGGGGCCGCGATCGGCGAGGCCGCGCGGCAGCCGGGCTCGCAGTTTCGAGGGTTTTTTCGGTTTTTCAGCCATCGTCGCCTTCCAAGTCAGGGCCGGGTTGGTATCAGCCGCTGTCCGTCGCAGCAAGGCGGGGTTGCATGATCCAGCGCAAATCTCCCGCCGGTGGCGTCCATTAACAGATGGAAGCCCCACGGAAATTTGCTGGCTCGCGGCGTTCCCGTCAGGGCGCGAAGCTGATACCGTGCCGCGCCTTCACCCCCGGCCGCGCAGTGCATGAGGAGCCCCATGTTAGACAAGATCAAGCCCACGTCCGCCGTCAACGCGCCGAACGATCTGAACGCGTTCTGGATGCCGTTTACCGCGAACCGGGCCTTCAAGCGCGCGCCCAAGATGGTCGTGGGCGCCGAGGGCATGCACTACATCACCACCGATGGCCGCAAGATCATCGACGCCGCCTCGGGTATGTGGTGCACCAATGCCGGCCACGGCCGCAAGGAGATCGCCGAGGCGATCAAGGCGCAGGCCGACGAGCTCGATTATTCGCCGCCGTTCCAGTTCGGCCAGCCGAAGGCGTTCGAGCTCGCCAGCCGGATCGCCGATCTGGCGCCGCAGGGCCTCGATCACGTCTTCTTCTGCAATTCGGGCTCGGAAGCCGGCGACACCGCGCTGAAGATCGCGGTCGCCTATCAGCAGATCAAGGGCCAGGGCTCGCGCACCCGCCTGATCGGCCGCGAGCGCGGCTATCATGGGGTCGGCTTCGGCGGCACCACGGTCGGCGGCATCGGCAACAACCGCAAGATGTTCGGCCCGCTGCTGAACGGCGTCGATCATCTGCCCGCGACGTATGATCGCGACAAGCAGGCCTTCACCAAGGGCGAGCCGGAATATGGCGCGCACTTCGCCGACGCGCTCGAGGGCCTCGTCAATCTGCACGGCGCCAATACCATCGCGGCGGTGATCGTCGAGCCGATGGCCGGCTCCACCGGCGTGCTGCCGGCACCGAAGGGCTATCTGAAGCGCCTGCGCGAGATCACCAAGAAGCACGGCATCTTGCTGATCTTCGACGAGGTCATCACCGGCTACGGCCGTCTCGGCTATGCCTTCGCGTCCGAACGTTACGGCGTGACCCCGGACATGATCACCTTCGCCAAGGGCGTTACCAACGGCGCGGTGCCGATGGGCGGCGTGATCACCTCGGCCGAGATCCATGATGCCTTCATGACCGGTCCGGAGCACGCCGTCGAGCTGGCCCACGGCTACACCTATTCGGCCCATCCTTTGGCCTGCGCCGCCGGCATCGCCACCCTCGACATCTATCGCGACGAGAAGCTGTTCGAGCGGGCAAAGGCGCTGGAGCCGAAATTCGCCGAGGCGGTGATGTCGCTGAAGGACGCGCCGAACGTGGTGGACATCCGCACCGTCGGCCTGACCGCCGGCATCGATCTGGCCCCGATCGCCGATGCCGTCGGCAAGCGCGGCTTTGAGTCGATGAATGCCGCGTTCCACGATCACGAGCTGATGCTGCGGATCGCCGGCGACACCCTGGCGCTGACCCCGCCGCTGATCCTCAGCGAAGACCATATCGGCGAGATCGTCGACAAGGTTGGTAAGGTGATCCGCGCGGTCGCCTGATATCCGCCGGATATCCCCTTGGGATGGCGGACGAATCCAGTGGACTCGTCCGCCGAATCGACAAAGATGGCGGATCGGCAGGCAACCACCGGCTTAAATGATCCGCATCTCGACCATTTTCATCGCCGTCTGCATGGTGCTGATCGCCACCTCGCTCGGCATGGTGGTGTATGCGGTCGCCGGATTCAGCGTGGCGCAGGCGGCGCTGGTCGGCCTGACGGCGCTGACCTTGTTCGTGCTGTATCAGGCGGTTTCGATGCGGATGCGCGACCGCGCCGAGGCCGGGCATCAGATCGCCGACCTGTCGCGCGGCACCGCCGATCTCGCCCGTCAGGTCGGTGACATCGGGCGCCGGCTCGCGGTGGTCGAGGCCAAGCTGGTCTCGGCGCAGTCCACCCAGCAGGACCGCGTTCAGCACGTCTCCAACGAGATCGACGAACTCGGCGCCTTGGTGCAGCAGCTCGCCGCCTCGGTCGCTTCCCACGAAGAACTCTTGACCGTCGCCGCGCGGAGCGTGATCCGCAACGAGGCGGCACCCCCGCCGCTGGAACTCGGCGAGCCGGTTGCGGCGCCTGCGGCTCCGGGCACGCCGGTCGTGCCAGCGCCGGTTGCTGCCGTTCCGGCGCCTGTGGGAACCGGCGCCGCGCCCGAGGTCAAGCCACCGTCCGTCGTCGTGTCCGCCGAAGCTTCGCCGCGTTCCGATGCGGCGCAGTTGCTGAAGGCGGTCAAGAGCGCGGTCGAGGCCGAGCGCTACGATCTTCATTTGCAGCCGATGGTGACCTTGCCGCAGCGCAAGGTGCGCGCCTACGAGGTGGTGACCCGGCTGCGCGACGAAGCCGATCAGTCGATCGCGGCCGACGATTATCTTCCGATCGCCGATGCGGCCGGCCTGATGGGACGGATCGATCTCGCCATTCTGCTGCGCGCCGTGCAGGTCGTGCGTCGCCTGCTGCTGCGCAACAAGGAGGTCGGTCTCTTCGTCAACATCGCCGGGGCCACTCTCGCCGACACCACGGCGTTCGCGCAGTGCCTCGATTTCCTCGAGGCCAACCGCACGCTGGCGCCGTCTCTGGTGCTCGAATTCAAGCAGAGCACCTTGCGCAAGCTCGGCCCGATCGAGGCCGAGCATCTGGCGGCGCTGGCGCAGCGCGGCTTCCGGTTCTCGATCGACCACGTCACCGATCTGCGGTTCGAGCCGCGCGAACTGGCCGACCGCGGCGTCCGCTTCATCAAGGTTCCGGCACCGCTGCTGCTGGCGGCGCACGATACGGCGTCCGCCGACATCCATCCGGTCGATCTGTCCGATCTGCTGGGGCGCTTCGGCATCGATCTGATCGCCGAGCGCATCGAGGGCGAACGCGTGGTGGTCGACCTGCTTGACTACGATGTGCGGTTTGGGCAGGGATTCTTATTCGCAGCACCCCGTCCGCTGCGGCCCGAGACCGCCACCACCGTGGCCGCGCCGGCTTCCGCCGCCCCGGCCCAGCAGGACTTCAATCTTGATCCAGGCAAGATTCCGCAGGCCCCGCTCGCCCGCATCGAGCCGGCGCGCGTCACCGGCAATGCCGCACTCGTGCGCCGCGCCGCCGGCCCGTTCTGATCGTTCCAGCCGATGACCACGCTGCGTTTTGTCGAGCATCTGCGCGAGCTCGTCGGCTCGGTCGACGTCGTGCTCAGCGACATCTGGGGCGTGGTGCACAATGGCCTGGAGTCGTTTCCCGACGCCTGCGCGGCGCTGAAGATCGCGCGCGACGAAGGCCGCACCGTGGTGCTGATCACCAACGCGCCGCGGCCGGCGGATTCGGTGCAGCGCCAGCTCCGCAAGCTGAACGTGCCTGACGATTGCTACGACGCGATCGTGTCGTCGGGCGATCTCACCCGCATCTATGTGGCCGAACATCCGGGCCAGTCGGTCTACTGGCTCGGTCCGGACCGCGACAATTCGATCTATCGTGGGCTCGACGCCAGGCTGACGCCGCTCGAAGCTGCCGACTACATCATCTGCACCGGCCCGTTCGACGACGAGACCGAGTCGGCCGAAGACTATCGCGAGATGATGGGGCAGGCGCTGGCGCGCAAGCTGACGCTGGTCTGCGCCAATCCTGACATCGTGGTCGAGCGCGGCGACCGGCTGATCTATTGCGCCGGCGCGATCGCCGAGCTGTATCGCGAGCTCGGTGGCGAGGTGATCTTTTACGGCAAGCCGCACCGGCCGATCTACGACCGGGCGATGGCGCTGGCTCGCGACATTCGCGGCAAGGATACGCCGGCCGAGCGGGTGCTGGCGATCGGCGACTCGGTGCGGACCGATCTGGCCGGCGCGCAGGGCTACGGCATCGACCTGCTGTTCGTCACCCGCGGCATCCATGCCGACGCGTTCGAGGGAATCGACCGGCTCGACACCGCCGCGGTCACCGAATTGTTCGGTCACCCGCCGCTGGCGCTGACCCGCGAGCTGCGCTGGTAAGCGCCGCTCCGCTCGATCTTCGTTGCGAACGAGGATCAGCGGCCTTCGCGCAGCCAGGTCGCGGCGAACGCGCCGAGCAGCAGCAACAGGCCGATCAGGCCGGTAAACACCGGCAGCACGCCGACGCCGGTGACCACGCTGGCGTCGCGCATCCGCACCCCGAGCCAGCCGTCGCCGCGGAACATCGTCGCCGACGTGACCGGAACGATACGCGGCAGCTCGACGCTGCCGCTCTCGGCGATCCGCCGCGCATCGCCGCCGGTCGCCTGCGCCAGCGGCTTCAGCGCTTCGGTGGTCGAGGTGACTTCCGCGAATTCCTTCGGATTGACCGGGCCGACATTAATCAGCGCCTTCAGCGTGCCGTCGGTCGCCGACCACAGTCCGAGTTCGTCGGCCGGCAATGTCGCCCGCCAGATCCCGGGATCGCCGGCCGTCAGCGTCAGGTCGCGGGTCTTGCCGGACGGCGAGGTGACGGTCACGGGCGGTACCGACTCGCCCATCGTCTGCCGCAGCACTTCGAGGGTCTTGCCGTCGGCCTTGAGCCGCAGCGCTTCCTCGTCGAGGTCGGGCTGCTTCATCAGCCAGTGCGACATCCGCCTGAGCAGATCGAGATGTGGCCCGCCGCCCTCGTAGCCCCGCGCCCACAGCCAAATGTAATCGGAGAGCAGCAGCGCGACGCGGCCCTCGCCGAAATGCGACAGCAGCAGCAGCGGCATGTTGTCGGCGCCGGTCATCAGCGGCGGCGTGGTGGTGTTGCGGGTGTCGACCGTGCGGAAGAACCGGCTCCAATGCGGCGGCTCGGAGCTCGAGCCTTCCAGCCCGCGCGTCACCGGGTGGCGCTTGCCGGCGTCCGATAGCCGCGCGTAGTACGGTTTCTCGGTGACGCCGACCGGCTCGGCCGGCAGCAGCGTGTCGAGCGGGGTGCGCCAGATCGAGGTGGTCGAGGCGTAGTCCGGCCCGGCCGACACCAGCACCGCACCGCCGTTCCTGACATAACGCGAGATGTTGTCGAAATACGCCATCGGCAGCACGCCCTGGCGGGCGTAGCGGTCGAAAATGATCAGTTGAAACTCGTTGATCTTCTGCTGGAACAGCTCGCGGGTCGGAAACGCGATCAGCGACAATTCGTTGATCGGCGTGCCGTCCTGCTTCTCCGGCGGCCGCAGAATCGTGAAGTGCACGAGATCGACGCTGGCGTCGGATTTCAGCAGGTTGCGCCAAGTGCGCTCGCCGGAATGCGGCTCGCCAGACACCAGCAGCACCCGCAGCTTGTCGCGGACGCCGTCGATCGACACCACGGCGCGGTTGTTGACCAGCGTCAGCTCGTTCTCGACCGGCGAGGCTTCGATTTCGACGATGTTCTGGCCGGCGTGCTTGATGTCGACGTCGACGCTGACGGTCTGGCCGCTCAGTACAGTGCGCTGGTTCAGCACCTCGCCGTCGCGCCGCACCACGACGCGGGCGCGGTCGCCGGTGATGCCCTGATCGTCGAGGCGGTAGGTGATGGTCTGGGTCTGCCCGACAATGCCGAACCGCGGCGCCGCCAGGATCGCGATGCGGCGGTCGCGCTCGTCCTTGCGGCCGGTGATCAGCGCCTGCACCGGCGCCTGGAAGCCGAGCGCCTGGGCGTTCGCCGGGATGTCGTGGACCCGGCCATCGGTGATCAGGAAAGCGCCGGCGACGCGGTCGGTCGGCACGTCGGACAACGCCGAGGTCACCGCGCCGAACAACTTGGTGCCGTCGGTCTCGCCGTCGGCCTGACCGGCCTCGACGACGCGAACCTCGAGCCCCTTGATCTGCTTCAGCCGATCGACCAGCGCTTCCTTGGCCTGTTCGGCTTCCTCGGTGCGCTTGCCGAAATTCTGACTCGGGCTCTTGTCGACCACCACCGCGGCAACCGACGACAGCGGCTCGCGCTCCTCGCGGGTGAACGACGGATTGGCCAGCGCCAGCACGATCAACGCCAGCGCCGCGATCCGCATCCAGGCGCCGCGCGACCGCCCGACCAGCAGCATCAGCGCGATCAACGCAACAGCAGCGATCGCGACCCACAGCACGGCGGTCGGGACGAGAGGCGCAAAGGCGATGCCGTAGTGCATCAGGTGCTCGCTCCGGATGCTGCCTGCTCCCTCTCCCATGGGGAGAGGGTTGGGGTGAGGGGGTACGACCTATTGAGAGGGCGAAACCCCTCACCCGGCGCTGCGCGCCGACCTCTCCCCATGGGAGAGGTGAAGGATGCCTCGCTCGATTGTTGTCGATGTTGCATCACTGCCCCAACCGTTCGATCAGCGCCGGGGCGTGGACCTGGTCGGCCTTGTAGTTGCCGGTCAGGGTGTACATCACGATGTTGACGCCGGCGCGGAAGGCGAATTCGCGCTGGCGCGGCTCGCCCGGTGTCAGCGGCAGCATCGGCTGGCCGTCGGGGCGCATCGCCCAGGCGCCGGCGAGATCGTTGGAGGTGATGATGATCGGCGACACGCCGTCGCCGCCGCGCGCCGGTCGGGTGGTGTCATCGTCGTCGTTCTCGCGCGGCAGCGCTTCGACCCAGGTCTGGCCCGCGGTGAAGCGGCCGGGGAAGTCGCGCAGAAGATAGAACGTCTTGGTCAGGACGTGTTCGCGCGGTACAGGCTCCAGCTCTGGCACGTCGAGCGACGACAGAATCCCGCGCAGCGTCACCATGCCCGGCGTCTGCGACGCACCGTTCGGATCTGGCGTCGCTTCGATCGCATCGCGCGTATCGAAGATCACGGTGCCGCCCTGCTTCATGTAAGCGTCGATCTTGTCGAGCGCGGCTTGCGGCGGCTTCGGGCCGCCGGCGACCACCGGCCAGTAGATCAGCGGGAAGAACGACAGCTCGTCCCGCGCCGGATCGACGCCGATTGGCTCGCCGGCTTCGAGCGCGGTCCGCTGCGCCAGGAACAGCGTCAGGCCGTTCATCCCGGCTTTGACGATGGCATCGACGTCGGCATTGCCGGTGATCACATAAGCGAGGTGGGTCTGCGCCGTCGCCTTGATGGCGAACTCGTCCTTGGCGGACTCCGCGTGCAGCGGTGCGGGCAGCGCCGCCAGCGGCAGCGCGACGATCAGCGCCAACGCGGCGGTGGCGGCGCGGCGCCGCCGCGTCAACAGCGCCGCCAGTCCGCCGCCGAGGACGGCGACGATCAGCGCGTCGAGCCCGAACAGGCCGAGCGAGGAGGCCAGCAGCATGCCGCGCAGATCGCGCGGCTCGGCGTTGCTATAGGCGGCGCGGCGCGCGTCGATCGCCGAGGTATCGAGCGGGGCGATGCGGTCGGCGCTGGCGAGCGCATTCACGGCGATCGGACCGTCGGCGGGCCCGTAGAAGCCGGGCGGATGTTCAGCGGAGCCGCGCTCGCGATAATCGGCCGGGATCGGCTTGGCGGAGGCCGGCGGCGGACCGAGCGCGCCGAAGCCGTCAAGCGTGCGCAGCGGCGACACGGTTTCGGCGGCGTTCGCATCGGCGGCGACGCCGGCACCGGGCGTCGAGGTGTAGCCGGACAGATCGACCAGCCGGCGCAGCATTTCGACGAAGGTGCCGGACATTGGCAGGTTCGACCAGCGCATGTCGGCGCTGACGTGGAACAGCGTCACCAGCCCCTTTCCGCGATGTTCACCGGTGACCAGCGGCGTGCCGTCGGCGAGCGAGGCCCAGCTCTTGCCGGGCAGCGTCGCGTCCGGCTCGGCCAGCACCTGGCGGTTGACGGTGACGTCGGTCGGCACGGCGAGCCCCGCGAACGGGCCGTCGGCGGAGAACGCCGCGAGGCTCTGCGGCTTCTCCCAGGTCAGACTGCCGCCGAGGCTGCGGCCGCCTTTGCGTAGCTTCACCGGCACCAGATCGTCGTCGTCCTGGCGGGCGAGCCGAGGGCCGGCGAACCGCACCAGCACGCCGCCTTGTTCGATCCAGGCGTCAAGGCGCTGGCGGATCTCCGGCGACAGCGCGCCGACATCGGCGAGCACGATCATCGGCAGCTTCTGGTCGAGGAACTGCGCGATCACCTGCTGCGGCGCGCCGCGGTCGCCCTGGCGCAGATCGGCGAACGGCGACAGCGCGCGCGTCAGATAGAACGTCGCCGCCAATAGCGGCTGCGCGGTATCGCTGCTGGCGCCGGAGACGATGCCGACGGCGCGGCGGCGCCAGCGCTTGTCGAGGAGCTGCACGGCGCCGGCAGAGCGTTCGCCTGCGATCTCCAGCCGGGCGATGTCGTTGCGCAGCTCGACCGGCAGGTCGAACGACGCCTCGGTTTCGGTGGCGCCCGGCGCGAGGCTGAATCGGGCCTCGCCGATCGGCGCGCTCTTGGCGTCGAGCGCGCGGACCACGCCGGCATCGACGCCGCCGCTACCGGCGCGCAGCACCTTGACGGTCATCTTCGCCGCGGCGTTGTCGGCGGCGGCCAGCGCATGGGCGGGCGGGGCGCCGCCCTCGACGATGGTGACGTTGCGGTTCTGCACCAGCTTCTTCAGGCCGGCAACGAAGTCGCTGCCGCGGCCGGTATCGACGCCGTCGGTCAGCCACACCAGTTCGGCGTCGCCGGTGGCCTTCAGGAAACGCTCGATCCCGGGCAGCGCCTCGACCCGCTCGACCGCATAGGGCTTCGGCGCTAGCTGGCGCAGTGACACCCGCGCGGTGCCGGCTGGCATCAGCGCCGGATCGCGCGTCGTCTCCGACAGCGGCGCCAGCGCCACCGGGCGGCGGGCGCTGTCGGCCTCCGCGATCAGCTCGTCGGCCGCCTTGATCCGCGCCTCCCAGCTCGACGCTGCGCTCCAGCCGTCGTCGAGCAGGATCAACAGCGGCGTCCGGCTGCCGCCGGCGGCGGTCTGCGGATTCCAGATCGGGCCGGCGAGCGCGATGATCACCAGCGCCGCGGCCAGCATCCGCAGCGCGGTCAGCCACCACGGCGTGCGCGACGGGGCTTCTTCCTTGGGAGCGATCTCGAACAACAGCCGGGTCGGCGGAAAATCCACCCGGCGCGGCCGCGGCGGCATCACCCGCAGCAGCCACCACAGCGCCGGCAGCGCCAGCAGGCCGATCAGCAGCAGCGGTTGGGCGAACGAAAGGGGCAGGGCGCCGATCATGCGCCGCGCCCCGCTTTGCCGCCGGCATCCTTGGCGGTGGTCATACCGGCGTGCAGGAACAGCAGCAGCTCGGCGGCCGAGCGCGAGGTGGTGTGGGTCGAAAACAGCCAGTCGAGCTTCGCCGTCTCGGCGCGGATCGCATCGCGATGCGCCGCGACCAGCGCGACGTAGTCGGTCGCCCATTTCTCGGCGCGGCCGGCGGTGATCGTGCTGCCGCCTTCCGGCTCGACGAATTCGACCCGTCCGGAGAACGGGAAGCTCTCCTCGGCCGGGTCGACGATCTGCACCAGCGTGCCGTGCGCACCGGAAGCTGACAGACCGGCGAGCATTTGCCGGATCTCGCCGACCGGCGACCAGAAATCCGACAGCACCACGATTTCGGCCAGCGCTGACGGCACGAACGACGGCGGCAGGCTGTCGCGCGTGCGCGTGTCGTGCAGGATCGCCTGAGCCATCTTGTCGACGACGTTGTTGCTGGAGGTCGGGTTCATCAGTCCGGGAATGCCGACACGCTCGCCGCCGGCGACCAGCAATTCGGCCAGCGCGAACGCCACGATCAGGCCGCGCTCCAACTTGCTGTCGCGCGCGCCCTTGGAGGCGAACGCCATCGACAGCGACCGGTCCGGCCACAGCCAGACGGTGTGCGCGGCTTCCCATTCCAGCTCGCGGACGTAGAGATGATCGTCGCGCGCCGAGCGGCGCCAGTCGACGTTCTGTGCCGGCTCGCCGGACACGAAGCGGCGATACTGCCAGAAGTTCTCGCCGGCGCCGGCGCGGCGGCGGCCGTGCAGGCCGTGGGTGACGTTGTTGGCGATCCGGCGGGCTTCGAGCATCAGTCGCGGCAGCGACGCCGCCAGCGTGCGGCTCTCGCCGTCCGCGCGGCGGACCGCCAGCGTCTCCTGGGTGCGATGCTCGGCCGGCTGCGCCATCAGCCGATCCGGCTCTTGAGCTTCTGAATCACGTCCGCAATGGTGCGGCCTTCGGCGCGCGCCGAGAACGTCAGCGCCATACGATGCTTCAGCACCGGCTCGGCGAGGTCGAGCACGTCGTCGATCGAGGGGGCGAGTCGGCCGTCGAGCAGCGCGCGGGCGCGCACCGCCATCATCAGCGACTGGCTGGCGCGCGGTCCGGGGCCCCAGGCGATGAGCTTGCCGAGTTCGCCGGCCTCGGGGCCCGGACGTGCCGAGCGCACCAGCGACAGGATCGCTTCCACCACGGAATCGCCGACCGGCAGCCGGCGCACCAGCCGCTGCGCCGACAGCAGGGTTTCGCCGCTCATCGCAGCCTTCGGCGCGCTCTGCTCGGCGCCGGTGGTGTCGAACAGGATGCGGCGCTCGGCATCGCGATCCGGATAGTCGACGTCGATCTCCATCAGGAAGCGGTCGAGCTGGGCTTCGGGCAGCGGGTAGGTGCCCTCCTGCTCCAGCGGGTTCTGCGTCGCCAGCACATGAAACGGCTTCGGCAGATCGTGCCGCGCGCCGGCGACGGTGATGTGCTGCTCCTGCATCGCCTGCAGCAGCGCCGATTGGGTGCGCGGGCTGGCGCGGTTGATTTCGTCGGCCATCAAGAGTTGCGCGAACACCGGGCCGGCGATGAAGCGGAACGAGCGCTTGCCGGCGGTGGTCTCGTCGAGCACTTCGGCGCCGAGAATATCCGACGGCATCAGGTCGGGCGTGAACTGGATCCGCTTGGCGTCGAGTCCGAGTGTGACGCCCAGTGTTTCCACCAGCTTGGTCTTGGCGAGGCCGGGCACGCCGATCAGCAACGCATGGCCGCCGGACAGAATTGTCACCAATGTATTTTCGACGACGCGATCCTGACCGAAGATCACGGTCGAGATCGCCTCCTTGGCGGCGCGCACTTCGCCCGCGACCTGCTCGGCCGAGCGGACGATGACATCTTCCAGCTTCTCGACACTGTCTGCGCCGGCCATATCTCGTCTCTCCTGTCCACACCCGTCGCCGCCGGGCCGGTTGTTTTCGCCTCAGCCATGTTAGGCTGTTCGTCGCGATACAGCGAAGGCCCTGGTTTCATTCGCCAAATCTTTCCCCACATTATGAACATCGCGGGTTGGCGCGGATCACGTTGTGGAGAGTTAAATCATGCTGCGCATGGCGAAATGGTGCAGCTATCGTGCCAGGGCGTAAATCGAAGGTCAGGGTAAACAATGGCGAAGCAAGGGCAGAGTTCATCGCACAATCTCGACGGCCTCACCGCGGCCGCGCGGGACGCTGCGGCGAGCGCCGCCAAGGGAAAGGGCTTGCCGCCCGTGCATCTGTGGAATCCGCCGTTCTGCGGCGATCTCGACATGCGCATCGCCGCCGACGGAACCTGGTTCTATCTCGGCACGCCGATCGGCCGACCGGCCTTGGTGCGGCTGTTCTCGACCGTTCTGAAGCGCGAAGGCGACAAGCACTTTCTGGTGACTCCGGTCGAGAAGGTCGGAATCACCGTCGACGACGCGCCGTTTCTCGCTGTCGAGATGGTGAAGGATCAGGACGATCGCGGCCCGCTGCTGCGCTTCCGCACCAATGTCGACGATTGGGTCGCTTGTGACGCTGATCACCGGCTCAGGTTCGAGGTCGCCGCGGACGGCGGAGTGACTCCGTACCTTCACGTACGCGCCGATCTATGGGCCAAGGTGACGCGGGCGGTGTATTACGATCTGGTTGACATCGGTGAGGAGCGGGTGGTCGATGGTCACTCGATGTTCGGCATTGCCTCCGGCGGCGCATTCTTCGCCATGGCCGATGCCGAGCTGATGAGGGAAGCGCATTGACCGAACCGATGACGGGAACGCAGTCTGCCAGTAGCAGCATCAGTTCGGCGGAATTCTTCGATCGCGCCCTGCGGCGGCTGCGATTCGACGTGCCTCCGGCACTCACCGACGCGGCCGTGATTCCGTCCACCGGCGATGCGGGCAACGACCAGATGCTGCGCACGATCGCGCAGGAGCGGCCGATCCGCCCCGCCGCTGTGCTGATTCCGGTGGTCGAACACGCCGAACCGACCGTACTGCTGACGATGCGGGCGGCGCATCTCAACGACCATGCCGGCCAGATCGCGTTTCCCGGCGGCAAGATCGACGCCACCGACAACTCACCGCTCGACGCGGCGCTGCGCGAGGCTGAAGAAGAGATCGGGCTCGATCGTTCTTACGTGGAGCCGATCGGCTATCTCGACGTCTACGGCACCAGCTTCGGTTTCCGGATCTTGCCGACCGTGGCGCGGGTACGTCCCGGCTTCGAACTCGCGATCAACAAATCGGAGGTCGACGACGCCTTCGAGGTGCCGCTCGCGTTCCTGATGGACCCTGGCAATCATCAGTTGCACAGCAAGGAATTCCGCGGCGCGCAGCGCTCCTACTACGCGATGCCGTTCGCCGAGCGCTACATCTGGGGTGCGACCGCCGGCATCCTGCGCGTGTTGTACGAGCGAGTCTGTCTGCCATGATTCGTGCGGTACTCACCGAGGTCGGAATATTCCTCATACCTTTCGTGCTCTACGCGATCTTCCTGATCGCCACGCGATCGGCAATGCTGCATCCTGCGTCCTGGCCGCTGCGCGTGGTCGGGTGGCTGACAGCTGCGGCGCTGGTGCTGGTGATCCTGAGCTTGCTGCTGTTGGTGCAATATTCGGGCGCACCGCCGGGATCGACCTATGTCCCGGCGCATCTGGAGAACGGCAGGCTGGTGCCTGGGGACGAGAAATGACCGACGTGCCGGTGCGCAACGATGCACCGTGGCTGCACACGGGACCGGCGGCGCGGGTGCTCGCGCTGCTGAACGGCGACGGCGAAGAGGCGCGGGTGGTCGGCGGTGCCGTGCGCAACGCGTTGCTGGGCCAGCCGATCGGCGACATCGATATCGCGACGACCGCAGTTCCGGAAGACGTGATCCGCCGCGCCAAGGCCGGCGGCATCAAGGCGGTGCCGACTGGAATCGAGCACGGCACCGTGACGCTGGTCCTCGACGGCCATGGCTTCGAAATCACCACACTGCGCGAGGATGTCGAGACCTTCGGCCGCAAGGCTAAGGTGGCGTTCGGCCGCGATTGGGACCGCGACGCGCAGCGCCGCGACTTCACCATCAACGCCTTGTCGATGTCGGCCGACGGCACGGTGCATGATTACGTCGGCGGCCTCGCCGACATCGCGGCACGGCGGGTGCGCTTCATCGGCGATCCGGATCAGCGCATCGCCGAGGATTACTTGCGCATCCTGCGGTTCTTCCGCATCCACGCTGCCTACGGCGTCGGCGCGCCGGACCGTGACGCGTATTTGGCCTGCATCCGTGGTCGCAGCGGGCTTTCGACGTTGTCCGCCGAACGGCTCCGGATGGAGATGCTGAAGCTGATGATCGCCGACGGCGCCGAAGCCTCGGTGGTGGCGATGGCCGACGGCGGGCTGCTGCTCGCCGTGCTCGGCGGTGTCACCTATCTCGGCGCGTTCGCCGCGATGATCGGCGCCGAACGCGCGCTCGGGCTCGACGCTGATCCGGTGCGGCGGCTCGGCGCGCTGGCGGTCGCCGTGACCGAGGACGCGAAGCGCCTGGCGCAGCGGCTGCGGCTGTCGAACGTGGAAGCCAAGCGGCTCGACTCGATGGGGCACCGCTGGTGGCGGCTCGCCGGCATGGACGAAGCCACCGCACGGCGGCGGCTGTATCGGCTCGGCGAAGCGCGGTTTCACGATCGCATGATGCTGGCCTGGGCGCGCGCCGGCCGCACCGCCGATCCGGCGCCGTGGCATCGGCAGATCGCGTTGCCGCAGCGCTGGCAGGCGCCGACGTTTCCGCTCAAGGCCGCCGATTTTCTCGCCCGCGGCTTCGCCGCCGGTCCGGCGCTCGGCCATGTTCTGACACTGGCTGAAGATGCCTGGCTCGCCGCAGACTTTCCGCTCGATCCGGCCGCACTTCGCACCATCGCTGATCAGACCGCAGCGCGGTTTGCGCGCGACCATCTGTTGTAGTCGGACGGCTGTCGCGGAAGCGGCGATTATCACCGAACAAAATGCGGCGCGTGGCGACGGCGCGCGTCCGGCTGGTCCGGGAAAGTGCGCAGCCGCAATGGTCTGCGGCCGCGCCAGTCAAGGCGAAGACAGCCTGCTCGTTCAGGCGACCTTGGTCTGCTCGTCGTCGAGATCGTCGTCTTCATCTTCATCATCGTCGCCGACTTCGACGGCGATCGAGTCGAGCACGGCGAGCGGAAGGGTTTCGCGGAACAGATCGCCGTCCTCGCCCATCCACAGACATGTCGCGCTGTCGGCATTGGCTTCCGCCACCGTCATCGCCTGGCCGCCGGATTTCAGCATGACGATATCGCCCGGTTTCAAGTCCATGGTCGGCTCCCGCTCGGTTGTTGACCTTGAGGCGAGTCTAGCGATTCGTCATGACAGCCCGATCACGCCGGCGCGAGCTACCGGATGCCGGTGATCTTGTGGGTCTGCAGGCTGAGCCGCCATTGCGGATGCTGCAGGCAGTAAGCGATCGCGCGGGTGGTGTTGTCGTCGCGCTCCGGGCCGTCCATCGGCTGCAGTGAGAACCGCGCAAAATCGAGTGCGGCGAAGTCGTCCGGCATCGCGCCCGGCTGCGGATACACCAGCTTCAATTCATCGCCGCTGCGAATGCGCAGGTCGGCGCCGGCTTTCGGGCTGACGCACAGCCAGTCGATGCCGTCCGGCGGCGCGATCGTGCCGTTGGTCTCGACGCCGATTTCGAAGCCGCGCGCGTGCAGCGCAGCGATCAGTTCGGAATCGAGCTGCAGCAGCGGCTCGCCGCCGGTGATCACGACGTAGCGGTCGCGCGCATCGCCGCTCCATTGCGCTGCGATCGTGTCGGCGAGCTGGTCGGCGTCCGCGTATCGCCCGCCGAGCGTGCCGTCGGTGCCGATGAAGTCCGTATCGCAGAATTTGCAGGTCGCCTGGTCGCGGTCCTGCTCGCGGCCGGTCCACAGATTGCACCCAGCGAACCGGCAGAACACGGCTGCGCGGCCGGCATGGGCGCCTTCACCCTGCAGGGTCAGAAAGATCTCCTTAACCGCGTAGCTCACCTGCGTCGGTCCTTACTGTGCGAACTGGATTTGCCGCAGCGCCTCGCCGGTCACCATCGCCGCGGCCATCGCGACGTTGAGCGAGCGCAGGCCGGGCTGCATGGGAATTACTACCCTGGCGTCCGCGGCGGCCGCGACCTCGTCCGGGACGCCGGCGCTTTCGCGGCCGAGCATCAGTACGTCAGTCGGCTGGTAACGCTGTTGGAAATAAGGCCTTTCTCCTTTGGTCGTAAGTAAAATCAGCCGGCAGCCGGTGTTTTCCCGCCATTGCTCGAATTTTAGCCAGGAATCGTGCCGGACAATGCTGACCTGATCCAGGTAGTCCATCCCGGCGCGGCGGAAATGCCGATCGGAAGTCGGGAAGCCGGCCGGCTCGATGATGTGCGCTTCGACGTCCAAACAAGCGCAAAACCGAAGAATAGTGCCGGTGTTTTGCGGGATATCGGGTTGAAACAAGGCGATCCGCATCCCGTAATGCTCCCTATCAACTGAACGATAACGTGCGCTGTGTTCTGACACGTCCTTGAATCGTTTGAGGCGCGCCAATTAGCCGTTCGCGGGCTTGCGCTCTACCGGCAAGGGTGCCAATAGAACGATTCTGGACTGTCTGTTCTACCCGACCGGCCATGACAAGCGGCCCGGGGCATCTGAAGGCCGCCGATCTCGCGACCTCCCCGGGCAATGATCTCGCAGATTTGCCGAGAGCGCTGTGCCGGTCGCAGAGATGAAAGGGCTTGGGATCGTGACGACAGAGGCTTCGGCGGAACCGACACGCCGTGATTTTCTCTACATCGCAACCGGCGCGGTTGCCGCCGTCGGTGCGGCGGCCGCGGTATGGCCGTTCATCTCGCAGATGAACCCGGACGCGTCGACCATCGCTGCCGGCGCTCCGATCGAAGTCGATCTGACCCCGATCGCTGAAGGTCAGGACATCAAGGTGTTCTGGCGCGGTCAGCCGATCTACATCATGAACCGGACCCCGAAGCAGGTCGAGGAAGCGCGCAACACGCCGCTGTCCGATCTGAAGGATCCGCAGACCGATCAGGCGCGGACCAAGGAAGGCCACGAGAACTGGCTGGTGGTGGTCGGCATCTGCACCCATCTGGGCTGCATCCCGATCGCGCACGAGGGCAAGTACGACGGCTTCTTCTGCCCGTGCCACGGCTCGCAGTACGACAGCTCCGGCCGTATCCGCCAGGGGCCTGCGCCGCTCAACCTGCCGATTCCCCCCTACCAATTCGTCTCCGACAGCAAAGTCCAGATCGGTTGACGTTCCCGCGCGCAGTACCATTGCTTACTAGGATCGCATCATGAGCGGACCCTCGACCTATCAGCCACAAAGCCCCTTGATGAAGTGGCTGGAGCAGCGCCTGCCGATCGCGGGCCTCGTTCATTCGTCCTTCATCGCCTACCCGACGCCGCGTAACCTGAACTACTGGTGGACGTTCGGCGCCATCCTGTCGATGATGCTGGCGGTGCAGATCGTTACCGGCATCGTGCTGGCGATGCACTACACCCCGCACGTCGATCTGGCGTTCGACTCGGTCGAGCGGATCGTGCGCGACGTCAACTACGGTTGGCTGCTGCGCAACATGCACGCCGCCGGCGCGTCGATGTTCTTCATCGCCGTCTATGTCCACATGCTCCGCGGCCTGTACTACGGCTCGTACAAGGCGCCGCGTGAAGTGTTGTGGATCCTCGGCGTCATCATCTACCTGCTGATGATGGCGACCGGCTTCATGGGTTATGTGCTGCCGTGGGGCCAGATGAGCTTCTGGGGCGCCACCGTGATCACCAACCTGTTCTCGGCGTTCCCGATCGTCGGCGACAGCATCGTGACGCTGCTGTGGGGCGGCTATTCAGTCGGCAACCCGACCCTGAACCGCTTCTTCTCGCTGCACTACCTGCTGCCCTTCGTGATCGCCGGCGTCGTCGTGCTGCACGTCTGGGCGCTGCACGTCACCGGGCAGAACAACCCGACCGGCGTCGAGCCGAAGACCGAGAAGGACACCGTCCCGTTCACGCCTTACGCGACCCTCAAGGACGTGTTCGGCATGTCGTGCTTCCTGGTGTTCTACTCCTGGTTCATCTTCTACATGCCGAACTACCTCGGCGACGCCGAAAACTACGTTCAGGCGAACCCGGGCGTGACCCCGCCGCACATCGTGCCGGAATGGTACTACCTGCCGTTCTACGCGATCCTGCGTTCGATCCCGAACAAGCTGATGGGCGTCATCGCGATGTTCGGTGCGATCATCGTGCTGCTGTTCCTGCCCTGGCTGGATAGCTGCAAGGTGCGCTCGTCCCGCTATCGGCCGATGGCCAAGCGCTTCTTCTGGGGCTTCGTGGTGACCTGCCTGATGCTGGGCTGGCTCGGCTCGAAGCCGGCGGAAGGCATCTACACCACGCTCGCGCAGGTGTTCACCTTCTTCTACTTCGCCTACTTCCTGATCGTGCTCCCGGTGCTCAGTCGGATGGAAAAGACTCTGCCGCTGCCGAACTCGATCGCCGAAGACGTGCTCAACAAGGGCAAGGTGACCAAGGCGGTGGCCGGCCTCGCGGCGGTGCTGTTCGCCGGCGGCCTGATGGTCGGCGGCGTGCAGCCGGCCAAGGCGTCGGAAGGCGGCGAGAACCCGCCGTCGCTACAGTGGAGCTTCGCAGGTCCGTTCGGCACCTACGATCGCGCCCAGTTGCAGCGCGGCTTCAAGATCTACAAGGAAGTCTGCTCCAACTGCCACTCGCTGAAGATGTTGCAGTATCGCAACCTCGCCGAACCGGGTGGCCCGAGCTTCACGATCGAGCAGGCCAAGGCGATCGCGGCCGAAGCTCAGATCAAGGACGGCCCGAACGATCAGGGTGAGATGTTCGAGCGTCCCGGCCGGCTCGCCGACACCTTCCACTCGCCGTTCCCGAACGAGCAGGCTGCTCGCGCGGCCAACGGTGGTGCGGTTCCGCCGGACATGTCGCTGCTGGCCAAGGCGCGGACCTATTCGCGCGGCTTCCCGCAGTTCATCTTCGACTTCTTCACCCAGTTCCAGGAGCAGGGCCCGAACTACATCGCCGCGCTGCTGCAGGGCTATGAAGACACCCCGCCGGAAGGCTTCAATCTCCCGGACGGCTCGTTCTACAACAAGTGGTACCCGGGCCATTCGATCAAGATGCCGCCGCCGATCCAGGCCGGCATGGTGACCTACGACGACGGTACGCCGGAAACGCTTGAGCAGTACGCCAAGGACGTGACCTCGTTCCTGATGTGGGCCGCCGAGCCGCACATGGAGGCCCGCAAGCGCCTCGGTCTGCAGGTGATGATCTTCCTGATCATCCTCTCCGGCCTGCTGTACTTCACCAAGCGCAAGGTGTGGTCGAACATCCACTAATCGGACCGGCCATCGCGAACGAGACAGGAAAGCCCCTTCGGGGGCTTTTTTGTTGTCTGCATCCAGCCCGCGATGCACCGCAGCGATTGCATCCGGCGGCTGCACCGGACAAAATAATAGAAACTATTTGCAAGAGGCGCGGGAGGCACCATGGGTACGCTGATCACTTTCAAACGTCCGGATGGCAAGGAAGCGAGCGGCTATCTCGCCAATTCGGCCAGCGGCAATGCGCCCGGCGTCGTGGTGATTCAGGAGTGGTGGGGGCTGTCGGAGCAGATCAAGGGACTGACCGATCGTTTCGCGCATGCCGGCTTCGATGCGCTGGCACCGGATCTCTACAACGGCACGGTGGTGCCGTATCACGACACGGATGCGGCCAACAAAGAGATGAGCTCGCTGGACTTCATGGACGCCACCACCCAGACGGTGCGCGGCGCGGTGAACTATCTATCGCGCAACGGCGCCAAGGTCGGCCTCACCGGATTCTGCCTCGGTGGCGCGGTGACGGTGATCGGCGCGTGCAAAATCCCCGAGCTGAGCGCCGCCGTAGTGTTCTACGGCATTCCGCCGGAGCAGGCCGCCAAGCCTTCGGAGGTGCGGGTGCCGATGCAGGGTCACTTTGCCAATCGCGACGATTGGTGCACCCCGCAGGTGGTCGATGCCTTCGAGAAGGGGCTGAAGGATGCCGGCAAGTCGGCCGAATTCTTCCGCTACGAGGCCGACCATGCCTTCGTCAACGAGCAGCGCGCGGCGGTGCACGATCGCGCGGCGGCGGAACTCGCGTGGACTCGTGCGACGCAGTTCTTTGGAAAGCATCTGACGTGACGGCGGCCGGCCGGTAAAATTTGAGTATTCCGCTGAACATTTGGCAGATCGGTTTGCTGCGATAACGTCGGCCTACGCCACGAGGACAGCATGCTTGAAAAAGTCTTAAACCCGGATCTCCGAAACGTCGTCGATCTCGCCAGCTACCGAGCCAAACCGCTCGGCCTCCGGGCAGACGAGGGGCGCTGGTGCAGATACTGCGGAGCGGCGCTGCTCGATGACGAGTCGGAGGATGATTGTTCGAGCGCCGGCGTCGCCCTCCAGTCGCCGGCTCGCCGGCGGACGACGCGAGTGTTCCGCGCAGATTGATTTGATGACGACCGGCGTGGCAGCCGCGAGCCGCCACGCCGCATGCACCAAAAACGATGCGATCGTCTGCAGCGCCCCGTTTCCGATGCGATCGGAAGCGGGGCGTTGACGTTTTGGGGGGCGGGCGGAAGGCCGGCCGCAGGATCAGACGTGCTGGCCGCCGTTGATATGGATCTCGGCGCCGTTCACATAGGACGAGGTCTCGGTGCACAGCACGTAGATGATCTTGGCGACTTCGTCCGGCGTGCCGAGCCGGCGCATCGGGATCTGCTCCTCGACGATCTTCTCGGTGCCCGGCGACAGGATCGAGGTGTCGATCTCGCCCGGTGCGATCGAGTTGACCCGGACGCCGACATGGCCGAAGTCGGCCGCCATTTCCCGGGTCAGAGCCGCGAGCGCCGCCTTCGAGGTGGCGTAGGCCGCGCCGGCGAACGGGTGCACGCGCGAGCCGGCGATCGAGGTGACGTTCACCACCGAGCCCTTGACCGCCTTCAGTTCCTCGATCAGCCCGCGCGCCATCATAATCGGCGCGAAGAAATTCACCCGGAACACATGCTCCCAGGTGTCGAGTTCGGTGTCGATGGTGCCGAGGCGGGCGCCACCCGCCGCCTTCGGCGAGATCGCTGCGTTGTTGACCAGCGCATGCAGCACGCCGCCGTCCAGCCGCTCGCGGATCTCGTCGATCGCCCGCAACGTGTCGGCGCGATCGCCGAGGTCGACCTGGATGTGGTCTTCCGGCCCGGCGCCCCACGGGCACTGCTCCGGGAACGGATGTCGCGAGCAAGTGATCACTCGCCAACCGGCGCTAGAGAATCGGATCACCGTGGCATGACCGATGCCGCGACTGGCGCCGGTCAGAATCATGGTCCGGCGCGGCGCGTTGCTCTCGGGCGGGCGCGGCTTTTGGGAGTCGGGGCTCATGGATACAGCCTTGTCTTGATCCAGGGGTGATCCGGGGTGTCCCGGCAGAATTCGATACGGTCGTGTAGGCGGAACGGACGGTCGTGCCAGAATTCGATCCGGCTCGGCGTGATCCGCCAGCCGCTCCAGCCCGGCGGCCGCGGAACCTCGCCGACCAGATGGCGCGCGGCGACCTTGGCGATCGCCTGCTCGAACGCGAACCGGCTTTCCAGCGGCTGCGACTGCTTGCTCGCCCAGGCGCCGATTTGCGCCTGTTTCGGCCGGGTGGCGAAATAGGCGTCGGCCTCGGCGTCGGTCACCGGCGTTACCGTGCCGCGAATCCGAATCTGCCGGCGCAGCGATTTCCAGTGAAACAGCAGCGCCGCCTTCGGATTGCCGGCGAGTTCGCGGCCCTTCTGACTGGCGATGTGGCTGTAGAACACGAAACCGTGGTCGTCATAGCCCTTCATTAGAACCATGCGCACGTCGGGCAGTCCGTCGGCATCGACGGTGGCGAGCGCCATCGCGTTCGGATCGTTGGGTTCGGACCGGGTCGCTTCGGCAAGCCATTCGGCGAACAGCGCAAACGGATTCTCTGCCGCGGTGAAATCACCGGACGTTAACTCACTTTGTGGTCTGATCTTAGGGTCGCTCATGCGAGGGAATCCGAATTGTGCTTCACCGCGGCCCGGAACACGCTGCAGGCCCTGTGTAGGTTCGACCTATATAGGGCACGGCAACGCATTGGCCTATCGGCGATCCTGCAGCCTTCTTCGGCAATGATAGCGATTCTAATCGGTGCCTCGCTCGGCGGCTGCGGCATGACCGGACGCGACGGGCCGTTCGCGCAGATGGATTCGGGCGACTTCACCGGCTCGATCGGCGCGATCCTGCCGGCTAAAGACGACGGACCGACCGAGGCCGATCTGGCGCTGGCGCGGATGGCGGCTTCCGATGTTCTGACCAAAGGCGACAAGGATTCGAGCCAGCCGTGGGAGAATCCGGCGACCGGCGCGCGTGGCTCGGTGACGCCGCTGGCCGCCGCCTACAGCAATGAAGGCCGCACCTGCCGCGATTTTCTCGCCTCGTATGTCAGAGACAAGACCGAGAGCTGGATGCAGGGCGCAGCCTGCCGCACCGCGCGCGGCCATTGGGAAGTCCGTGCGCTCAAACCATGGCGGCGCGGCTGAACCGGTCGATTGCACCGTCAATCGAGCCGATTCCGGTTGCAAAAACGACATGAAACCCCCAGATGACTGCCGACGGGCGTTCGCCCACAGTTCGAATTCCTGAAGGAGACGAGACGGATGCGCGACCCCTATGAGGTCCTGGGGGTGCAGCGGGACGCCAGCGCTGCGGCGATCAAAAGCGCCTATCGCAAGCTGGCGAAGAAGCATCACCCCGACAGCAACAAGAACGATCCGAAAGCCGCTGCGCGCTTCTCTGAAATCAACTCCGCCAACGAAATCCTCGGCGACGAGACCAAGCGCAAGCAATACGACCGCGGCGAGATCGACGCCGAAGGCAAGCCGCGCTTCCAGGGCTTTCCTGGCGGCGGCGGCGGAGGCCGCGCGGGCGGCGCCGGCGGGTTCGAGCAGTATTCCTTCCGCAGCGGCGGCGCGCCCGGTGGCGGGTTTGGCGGCGCAGCCGGGTTCGAGGACATTCTGAATTCGATGTTCGGCGGCGCTGCCGGGGCGCGCGGTGCCGGTGCCGGTGCGCGTGGCCGTACCCAGGGCTTTGATTTCGACACCGGTTTCGCGCCAGATCTCGATCAGTCGGTGTCGATGACGGTGACGCTCGAGGAATCCGTTCGCGGCACCGAAAAGCGCGTGCGGCTGCCGAGCGGCAAGGAACTCAACGTCAAGATTCCGGCCGGCGTCAGCGCGGGTCAGCAGATCCGGCTGAAGGGGCAGGGCGAGAGCGCGCCCGGCCACCGCGCCGGCGATCTGCTGATCACCGTCAACATCGCCCCGCATCCTTACTTCAAGATCGACGGTAACGATCTGAAGCTGGAGCTGCCGCTGACGTTGTACGAGGCGGTGCTCGGAGCCAAAGTGCGGGTGCCGACGCTCACCGGCGCGATCGAACTGTCGATCCCGAAGAACACGTCGAGCGGGCGCATTTTCCGGCTCAAGGGCAAGGGACTGTCGAAAAGCGGCGCGACCGGCGATCTGTTCGTCACCACCCGGATCATCCTCCCGGACGGCCACGATGCCGAGCTGGAGAAGCTGATGCAGAAGTGGCGCGATCAGCACCCCTACAATCCGCGCGGCGATCTCGGCTGAATCTGATCGCAGTCTCGACAATGCTGCGCGCCTAATGGCGCGCGGCATTGGCAACTCATCGCCAGCGGGCGCGATCGAGCTCTTCTCCGCGCCGTCCGTGGCCTTGCCCAAATGGTTGAATTTGCAGGCGGACATTGGGCTGTACCCGGCCCGGCCGGTGGTGTAGGTCGAAGGCCGATTGCAAGACGATAGGATCCTCCATGTCGACAGCTTCCGGCCTGATGCAGGGCAAACGCGGCGTGATTCTCGGCGTCGCCAACAACCGTTCGATTGCTTACGGGATCGCGAAAGCCTGCCGCGCCCAGGGCGCCGAGATCGCGCTGACCTATCAGGGTGATGCGCTGAAGAAGCGGGTCGAGCCGCTCGCCGCCGAGCTCGGCGGTCTCGTTCTCGGGCACTGCGACGTCACCGACGGCGCCACCATCGATGCGGTGTTCGACGTGGTGAAGGAGAAGTGGGGCAAGATCGATTTCGTGGTCCACGCCATCGCGTTCGCCGACAAGGACGAACTCGACGGCCGCTATGTCGACACCACGCCGGAGAATTTCTCCAAGTCGATGCTGATCTCGTGCTACTCGCTGACCGCGATCGCGCAGCGCGCCGAGAAGCTGATGACCGACGGCGGCTCGATCATCACCCTGACGTATTACGGCGCCGAGAAGTGGATGCCGCATTACAATGTGATGGGCGTCGCCAAGGCCGCGTTGGAAGCCAGCGTGCGCTATCTGGCCGCCGACCTCGGCGAGAAGAACATCCGCGTCAACGCGATCTCCGCCGGCCCGATCAAGACGCTGGCGGCCTCCGGCATCGGCGACTTCCGCTACATCCTGAAGTGGAATGAATACAACGCACCGCTGCGCCGCACCGTGACGATCGACGAGGTCGGCGACAGCGCGCTGTACTTCCTGTCCGACCTGTCGCGCGGCGTCACCGGCGAAACTCACCATGTCGATTCCGGCTACCACGTCGTCGGCATGAAGCGTCCCGACGCGCCGGATATCTCGCTGGGCGGGAAGGACTAGGCCTAAAAGATCGTCATGCGCGGGGTTTGCGCACTGAAGTTATCCCGTCATTGCGAGCGAAGCGAAGCAATCCAGCCCGGTGCACGGAGCTGGATTGCTTCGTCGCTTCGCTCCTCGCAATGACGTTGAGGCCTGATTACTGCCCATGCCCACCATCTACTTCATCCGCCACGGCGAGACCGACTGGAACGCGACCGGGCGCTATCAGGGCACGCGGGACATTCCGCTCAACGACAAGGGGCGGGGGCAGGCGACGTCGGCCGGCGGCGTGCTCGGCGGTCTGCTCGCGCGCGATGGCCGGCAACCGGCGGAGCTGGACTATCGGGCGAGCCCGCTCGGCCGAGCCCGCGTCACCATGGAGCTGGTCCGCGGCGCGCTCGGCCTGCCGACGCAGGACTATGCGATCGACGAGCCGCTGCGCGAAATCACCTACGGTGCCTGGGAAGGCTTCACGCTGGCCGAGATGGAGCGCTCGGACCACGCTGTCTACGCCGCACGCAACGCCGACCGCTGGAACGTCGCGCCGCTGCGCGGCGAAAGCTATGCCCAGCGACTGCCCTTCGTCATCGACTGGGTTGCCTCGCTGACCCGCGATACGGTCGCGGTCGGCCATGTCGGCACCGGCCGCACCCTGTTCGTCGCGCTCGGCCTGAAGACCCCGCGCGAGGCGCTGGAAGGCCCGATCCAGCAGGGCGCCGTCTACGTCTTCCGCAACGGCGGCTTCGAGATCGTGAGCTGAGCTTCCGCGGCGTCCTTCTCTTGCCCCCTAGTGGGAGTGGGGTCTGAGGCCGGTTTGACCCTGTCCGGCCGGCGCGTTACCACACCGGCGCAGTTCAAGAGGGGCGGCCCGCATCATGTCGTTCAATACCTTCGGCCATTTATTTCGCGTCACCACCTATGGTGAGAGCCATGGGGTGGCGATCGGCTGTGTGGTCGATGGCTGCCCGCCGCTGATCCCGCTGACCGAGGCCGACATCCAGGGCGATCTCGACCGCCGCCGGCCGGGCCAGTCGCGCTTCACCACCCAGCGCCAGGAAGCCGATCAGGTGAAGATCCTGTCCGGCGTGATGGTGCATCCCGAAACCGGCGTGCAGGTGACGACCGGCACCCCGATCGCGCTGCAGATCGAGAACACCGACCAGCGCTCCAAGGACTATTCGGACATCCAGAACAAGTATCGCCCCGGCCATGCCGACTTCACCTACGAGGCGAAGTACGGCATTCGCGACTATCGCGGCGGCGGTCGCTCCTCGGCGCGCGAGACCGCGAGCCGGGTCGCCGCCGGTGCGGTCGCCCGCAAGGTGATCGCCGGCTTGACGGTGCGCGGCGCGCTGGTGCAGATCGGGCCGCACAAGATCGATCGCGACAGGTGGGACTGGGACGAGATCGGCAACAATCCGTTCTTCTGCCCGGACAAGGACAAGGCGGCGTTCTACGCCGACTATCTCGACGGCATCCGTAAATCCGGCTCGTCGATCGGTGCGGTGATCGAGATCGTCGCCGAGGGTGTGCCGGCCGGGCTCGGCGCGCCGATCTACGGCAAGCTCGACGGCGACCTCGCCGCGGCGCTGATGAGCATCAACGCGGTCAAGGGCGTCGAGATCGGCGACGGCTTTGCCAGTGCCGAATTGACCGGCGAGCAGAACGCCGACGAGATGCGGACCGGCAATCATGGGCCGGCCTTCCTGTCCAACCACGCCGGCGGCATCCTCGGCGGCATCTCCACCGGTCAGCCGGTGGTGGCGCGGTTCGCCGTCAAGCCGACCTCGTCGATTCTGACCCCGCGCAAGACTGTCGATCGCGGCGGCCACGATACCGAGATCCTGACTAAGGGCCGCCACGACCCCTGCGTCGGTATCCGTGCCGTGCCGGTGGGCGAGGCAATGGTCGCCTGCGTGCTGGCCGATCACCTGCTCCGCCACCGCGGCCAGGTCGGCGGCTGATCCAGGATCGCGACGCACGGCCTCACTTCCGCCTCGGGAGTAGTGCGGATGACTGCCATGAGTCCGTCCCTGCTACAAATCGATCCGGTGGGCGGCTAAAGTGCTGCCATGCATTCCGAACAGATCCGCGGCATTCTCGACTGGCTGAGCGACGGTGCCCGCTCCGAGCCGGACCCGGCGATGAAGATGAAGCTGACCTGCGAGCAGCTCGTCGCTGCCGGCCTACCGCTGCATCGGGTCGGCGTGTTCGTCGAGACCCTGCACCCCGACATCTACGGCCATCGTTTTATCTGGCGCGCCGACGGCGAGGTCGAGGTCGGCTCGACCACCCAGGACGTCGAGATGTCCGAGGAGTATCAGCGCAGTCCGCTGAAGATCCTGTACGACTACGGCGTCGAGGTCCGCTTCCGGCTCGACGATCCGGAGAGCGCTCGCTTTCCGTTTCTCGAAGATCTTCGCGCTGAAGCCGTCACCGATTACACCGCTCTGCCGCTGCGGTTTCTCGACGGCACCTATCACGCCGCCAGCTTCGCCACCAAGCAGCCCGGCGGCTTCACCGAAGCCCAGCTCGGTGCGCTGCGGGCGATGATGCCGCCGCTGTCGCGGCTGGTCGAGGTCATCAGCCTGCGCGACATCGCCACCAATCTGCTCGACACCTATGTGGGAAACCGCGCCGGCGCCCGGATTCTCGCCGGCCAGATCCGTCGCGGCCACGCCGAACATCTGCGGGCCGCGATCTGGCTGTCCGACCTGCGCGGCTTCTCGGCGCTGTCAGACGGACTGCCGCCGGAGGTCATGGTCAAGGTGCTGAACGCCTATTTCGACTGTCAGGTCGAGGCGATCGCACGCCATGGCGGCGAGGTGCTGAAGTTCATGGGCGACGGCCTGCTCGCGGTGTTTCCGATCGACGACGGTGCCGACGCCTCCGAAGTCTGCGGCCGGATGCTGGCCGCCGCCAACGAATGCCGCGCCAGCATCGCGGCGCTGAACTTCGTCGACGGCAGCCATGTCATCGAGAGCTTCCGCTTCGGCGTCGCGCTGCATGTCGGGCAGGTGTTGTACGGCAATATCGGCGGCGGCAACCGGCTCGACTTCACCTGCATCGGCCCGGCGGTGAATCTCGCCGCGCGGCTGGAGCGGCTCGCCGCTCGCCTCGGCCGCACCGTGGTCGCTTCCAGCGACTTTGTCGGCCTGTGCTCGGAAGGCTGGAGCGACCTCGGCGAATTCCCGATGGCCGGCTTCTCCCACGCCGAACGCGTCCACGGCCTGACCGACGAAACGCCGCTCGCAGCCGATGGGCTGTGAGACCGGAGAGTCGCTGACGATGCTGAGCCGCGATACGGGCAACTAATCGATAACTGGTAGTTGAGCACAGTGCTGCCGCACGAGTGAAGAGGCTCCCTCGCCCCGCTTGCGGGGAGAGGGCTGGGGTGAGGGGGCGTTTCTGCAAGGCCGA